>WHST01000111.1 GCA_009379955.1 Streptosporangiales bacterium
CACCCGCGAAGTGCCTTTCTCCAAGAGCAACAGGACCGTCGACAAGTCCCAGTTTCCCTTGCAGACAAGGCACTTTCGCATCACCACACCCCGTGTCGCCCCACCAGGTGTGAAAGACCGAGGTTAACGTGATCAGCAGGGCTGCCCTGGTCGCGCAGGGCGGCTCAGCCGGGTGGGAGCGACTCGACCACCGGGCGGAGCTCCGGGGGGAGGTCGAGGCGGGGACGCTCGGCGCGCTCCGCCGGCGCGGTCAGCGAGATCAGGTGGAACTCCCGCTCGTGCCACCAGAACACCAGCGGGCTGCACGGGTCGGCGGCGTCGGCGTGCATCGAGTCGGCGAGCGAGAAGAACGACGCGGCGAAGTCGAACACCGCCTCGGACGCCACCGGGTGGAGCAGCATCGCGCTGTACGCCGGCACCGCGAGCAGCACGCCGTACGGCGCGGGCCCGGCCAGGAACCGCTCGACCGACGTGACGGCGGTGCTGACGTACGGGCTGCCGTCCTTCGCGACGAGGCGGACGCTGTGCGTCGGCGTCACCTCGTGGTCCCTGGCCTCGCAGTGGACGAGCTCCTGAGCGACGGTGTTGCCGAGCGCGGCGGTCAGCAGGTCACCGGGGTTCGCGTCGCCGATCCGCGCCCTCGACACCAACTCGACCCGGTCCGGCAGGTCGAGGGTCAGCACGGCGTCGAAGTACCGGCCGAACGGCATGGTCACCGCGGCCGCGCCCATGGCCTCGTCGAGGCGCGGCATGATGCGCATCCGCAGGGCGTCGCGCGGCAGGTCGCCGGCACTCCCGTCGGCACCGTCACCGCCGGCCATGCCGGCCGCGCGGGCACGCACGTCGCCGATCCACCGGTCGACGAGCTGGGGCCACTCCTGGTGCGGACGCCCCGCGCACTCCCGTACGAGCGGCTCGGTCGACACCCGGGCGCGCACGTCGTCACCCGCGGGCATCGAGACGACACCCTCGTCGTCGATGTCGGCCCCCGGCGCGAGAACGGGCAGCAGGTCGGACACCAGCGCGCGGACGGCGGCCGTGTGCCGGTCATCGGTCATCGCTATCGCACACCTCTCAGGACCAGGTCGAACGGAGCAGCGCCTCCGCGCCCGCGTGCAACGCGAACTCCTGCACGCCCTTGCTGATCCGGCCGAGGTCGATCGCGGCACCCGCGGCGAGGTGCCGGTCGTAGGGCATGTGGATCACGTGCACGCCGTACGCCGACAACGAGCGCATCGACGCCTTGAGGTCGGTCGCGTTCTGCGCGGAGTGCGAGACGACCGCGAGCACGCAGCGCTCGAGCAGCGGACGGTAGAACGTCTGCGCGAGCTGGTCGAGTGCCTGCCTGGCGCTGCGCACGCCGTCGGCCGTCGCGGGCGTGACGAGCACGAGCGAGTGCACGCGGGTCAGGACCGACCGGGTGAGCTCGCCGTAGAGGCCCGCACCGCAGTCGACGAGGGACACGGCGAAGAACCGGCTGAGCACCGGCTGCGCGAGACCGAACGACTTCACGTCGACGGGCGGCGGAGCGCCGATCTCGCGGCGGCCGGACAGCACCCACAGCCCGCTCTTGCTCTGCCGCAGGTAGGGGCTGAGCTCCTCGAACGTCCGGGGCTGCCCGCCACTGGCGAACAGCGCCTGCAGCGAGGCACCCTGCTCGACGCCCAGCCGCACCGACACGGAGCCGAGGTCGGGATCGCCGTCGACCACGATCACCCGGTCACCGCGGTGCCGGGAGAGCGCCGCACCCACGAGGGCCGACACCGTCGACTTGCCCGCCCCTCCGCGCACGCTCGCGATCGCGATGCGTCGGCCGGTGGTGACGGGACGCTGCAGCTGGTGCGCCCACCCGCTCGTGCGCCCGGTCTGCTCGGGAGTCCGCGCACCGACGCCCTGCACGACCTCCCGGCGGACCCGTCGCAGCCACGGATCACCGTGCGGGACGCGGTGCGACAGCTTGTCGAACGGCACCGGCTCCGGGTCGGGTTCCGGGTTGGGGTTGGGCTGCTTGGGCGGCGGCGGGGCCGTGGCCCACGGCGGCTGGTACCTGCCCGGCACCTGTCGCGAGGGGCCCTGCTGCCCGGGCGGACTCTGCTGCCCGGGCGGAGGCAGCTGCGCCGGAGCCGCGGCCCGCCCAGGCCGAGGCGGCTGGCCGGGCGGCGTGCCCGCGCCTGGCGGTCCGGGTGCCGCGGGGCCGTTGCCGGCCGGGCGGGACGCGGGAGGCTGCGGCGGCCGGGCGGCCTGGTGCGGCGGGGTGCCGGCGGGTGGAGCCTGCTGGAGTGGCGGCATCCCAGCACGACGCGACGAGCTGTCCGCGGGTTCCTGGCCCTGTGCCGGGCGAGGCGGCCACGTCACCTGGGGTGGCTGCTGCCGCTCGTCGTCCCGTTCAGGATCCCCCACGCCTGTCCCCTACTCCCATCCCCGCCTATCGACCTCGTGTCTCCTCTAGAACATCGCCAGCAGCCGACTGTACGTACCGAAGACCCCGACGACCAGCGGGATCATCGCGACGACCGCGAGCATCTCGATCCTGTCCAGCACGATACGCAGCCGCGCCTCCGCGTGCTCGGTCAGGGAGACGGCGATGGCGAGGAGGGCCAGCGCCGCGAGCCCGGCGAGTACGCCCAGGGGGCCCGCCACCAGCCCGCTGTCGGTCGACCAGCCGCGCACGAACGCGACCGCGACCACGAGGCCGGCGCCGACGAGGACCACGACCTCCGGCACGAGTGGGAACACCCGGGAGCGGGAGAGGAAGAGGAACGCGAGCAGGCAGCCGATCGGGACGGTCCACCTGGTGAGCTCGGCCGAGAGCACCACGCCGGCGGTCGCCGCCGAGACCGCGGCGGCCAGGGCCGCCAGGACCAGCCCCTCGTGCGCGGCCGACAGTGCCGCCTCGACGTCGCGTCGTGCCACCTCGCTCCCGCCGGCGCGCCGGTCGTCGAGGGAGGCGATGCCGGAGACCATGAGCGCCGCCCTGGGCAGGAAGCCGAGGACGGCCACGCTGACGACGGCGAGGACGGACGCGATCTGGTCCGTCGGGAACTCGAGCAGGATGCCGCCCACCCAGAGGGCGAGGAGCGCGGCCCCGACCGCGCTCCCGATGATCGCGCCGCGCGGCGAGCGTCCGGCGAGCGCGAACAGCAACGGGGTGACGAGCAGGGCGACCACGACTACCGCCCACCGCTGCCACTGTTCCCAGGACGCGGTGGCGTCGGCGGTGACCAGGAAGTGCAGGCCGACGACGACGCCGGCGACGAGGACGCCGGCCGACAGGGCCCGCTTCCCGATCCGGCCGAGGACGACGGCGGCGACGACGAGGACGCCGGCGAGGACGGCCGGTGCGTTCGGCCAGAAGTCGGCGGCCTGCACGAGCATCGACATCGCGAGCGTCATGGCGGCGAACGCCGCTCCACCGATGACCTGCCGGTGCGTCGTCGTGAACGCCCAGCGGCGCGCGTCGCGGTCGCTCGCCGTCTCCTCGGCGACGTCGTAGACGACCGGCGCGGGCGGCAGCCCCTCCTCACCGACGAGCCTGAGCACCGCGCCGTCCTCGATCTTCGCCGCGGCCAGCGTCGCGTCGCCGCCGAGCACGTCGCCTGCCGGGCTGACCAGGTAGCGGTGCAGCGGGGGCGAGGACGAGGGCTCGTCGAGCATGCGGATCAGGTCGCCTGTCATGGCACCGACCGCCTCGTCGGCGGGCAGGACGACGTCGATGCGCCGTTTCGCGCCGACGACGGTCACCCTGCTGTACACGCCCGCCACTGCGACCTTCCCTTCAGTACGGAGTCCTTCGGGTACGGAGTCGGTCAGGAACCGACGCTGTCGTCGTCCACGCCGAGGTGTTTCAGCACCCGCTTGAACCGGAACCAGCCCTCGTCGTCGGCGTCCCCGCGCAGCGGATAGTAGACGCCGGGGGCGAGCGCGTCACCGACGCCGATGCCGGTCACGTCGCGCGGCGGGGCGAGTGCCTGGCCGAGGCCGACCGCCGAGACGGCCTCGTTGCCGGCGAGGAGACCGAGCGGGCGCGGGAACCCCGACCAGTGCGGCGTGTACGTGAGGTCGCGCCGGCCGGAGACGAACTGCGCGACGAGCGTGACGACCGTGAACGCGCTGGCGAGGTCGTCGACGATGGCGGGGAGGTCGTCGGTCGGCAACGGCTCGTCAGGGCCGTAGCCGACGTAGAGCGCGATGTGCTCGTCGAGGCCCGACGGCACCCGGTGCACCTCGATGCTGCCGAGCAACGGTCGTGCCCCGTCGGAGCCACCGCCCCCACCGATGACGAACCAGGTGGGCTTCGGCGCACGCCGCCGCGCGAACGCGGTGATGTCGGACTCGCGCCACGACTGGCTGACCGGCTCCGCGGTGCCCCAGCCGGCGGGCCGGGCGCCGGACAGCGCCTCGGCGAGCATCGCGCACGCCCCGCCGAGCACGGTCGAGGTGGTGGCGGCGTGCCTCACCCGCAGGTTGACGATCAGCTGCCGGCCCAGGCCGGGCTGCTCGGTGAGGAACGTCGGCGACCTGACTGCCTGCTCCTTCTCGCCGACGACCGGCTGGTACTGCTCGCCGTTCCAGTGCAGCCTCGCACCGGACAGGCCGTCGTAGCACTCGTCACCGTCCGGCTCGCGGACGACCCAGCGCGATCCCCCGATCGGCAGGAGGAACCTGATCGGCGGGGTGATCCTGCTCGTCGACGGGGTGATGATGTACAGCGCTCGGTGCGACGTCGTCACCGACCGCAGCGCGTCGCTCAACCACGCGCTGAGGGACACGACCGGCCGGTTCTGCACCAGCAGTCCGGCACGCTCGCCGACGTACTCCAGCGCGGGCTGGGTGATCGGGTGCGGGTCGGGACCCGGCGCCCGAGAGGTGCTCATGCGCGCTCCGCCTCACCCGGCCGCGGCTGTCCCACCCAGGTCTGCCCGCCGACCCGCCCGGCGACCTCGTCGGCGAACGCATGCGCCAGGTCCGCGCCGCGGTCGGTGTCGGCGGCGCGCATCTCCATCCACCAGACGGGCACCTCGACGGGGGCGTCGCCGATCGCACCGAGGACGCGCTCGACCTCGCCGGGTACCTGGACGAGCATCGGCACCTCTATCGCGACGAGCGGCTGCTCGGCCTCGTCGCACAGCTGGATGACCGCGCCGTCGGCGACCTGCCTGACCAGCAGCTCCCCGCCCGCCGCCACCATGCCGGCGACGATGTCCTGCACGTTGAAGCTCTTCCTCGTCAGCACGACCAGGTCGTACGTCACGCGTCTCCCTCCCGGGTGTCCGCGGCTCCACGGGTGGGCGCGGCCACCGCAGTCTGCACCAACCGCACCGGGCCACCGCGACGCACCCATCTGCCCCGCCCCGGCGGGAACTCCGCCGCGCTGACACCGGGGAACAGCTGGCCCTCCATGCGGTCACCCGTCATCACCAGGCCGGCCGCGCCGGACTCTCTGACGCTCTGGACGACCGGTTCGTAGAGCCCCCGCGCGGCACCGCTCACGCGGCGGGTCAGCACGAAGTGCAGTTTGATGTCACGACCCGACGGGATGTACGGGAGGAACGGCGAGAGCGGTGACTGCCCGGTGGCGGTCAGCAGGTCGTAGTCGTCCACGAGGACGACGACGTTGGGGCCGAGGGTCTCGTTCCCGGTCGGCTCGCCGTCGTCCGGCATGCGCCCCGAGATCTCCTGGGCCACGCCGTTGGCGAGTCCGGTGGCGGTGGTGAACGACGTGGCGTACCCGCCGACGAACTCGTCGTCGAAGACGTCACGCAGCCCGCGGCGCGGGTCGAAGATCGCGAACACGAGCTCCTTCGGCGTGTAGCGCTCCTGCAGCCCGGCCGCGATCACGCGGAGCAGGTTGGTCTTGCCGCACTCGCCGTCGCCGAGCACGAGCAGGTGCCCGTCGTGCTCGAACAGGTCGAGCAGCACCGGCGCCATCGCGGACTCGTCGAGACCGACGGGGACGCGGGTGGGCTCCTGCGCGACCGTCGGGAGCGACGAGACCGGCAGGTGTGTCGGCAGCACGCGCACCCTCGGCACGCCGGGGCCCGACCAGGCCGCGGAGACGGCGCGGCCGACGCTCTCGACCACCTTGCCGAGGTCGGTGTCGGACGGGACGCCGTCGATCCTCGGCAGGACGACCTGACCGAACAGCTTCTGCTCGGTCAGCACCCGGCCGGGATGGTCCGCGCTGAGTGTCTCGGCGAGCTTCCGGTCGATCATCGAGTCGCCGGAGTCGCCGAGGCGCAGCTCGAGCCGGCTGCCGAACAGGGTCTGGTTGGCCATGCGGACGTCGTTCCAGCGCAGCATGGCGGCGACGACGTGGACGCCGTACCCGCCGCCCCGCTGCAGGATGTCGGTGACGATCTCGTCGATCTCCTCGAAGTCGGTGCGCAGCGCACCGAAGCCGTCGATGAGGAGCACGACGTCGGCCGTCGGGAGCTCGGGGACCTCACCGGCCGCGTGCAGCTCGCGCAGCCGCTCGACCGAGTCGATGCCGCGTTCCCTGAACACCGTCTCGCGGTGTCCGAGCATGCCGCGCACCTCCTCGACGGTGCGGCGCAGCCGTTCCCTGTCGGTGCGCGACGCGATGCCGCCGACGTGCGGGAACTCCTTCAGCGACTGCAGGCCACCGCCGACGAAGTCGAGTCCGTACAGCGCGACCTCGTGGGGCGTGTGGGTGAGCGCCAGCGACGTCACGAGCGACCTGACGAGCGTGGTCTTGCCGCTCTGCGGCGCGCCGATGATCGCGCAGTGCCCGCCGCCGCGGGTCAGGTCGAGACGCCACAGCGACTGGCGTTGCTTGGTCGGGTCGTCGAGCATGCCGAGCGGCACGGACATGGGGACCTTCTGCCGGGAGAGCTGCATGCCCGACGACGTCGTCACGATCGGGCCGGCCACATGGTCGAGGGTCATCCGGTCGGGCATCGGCGGCAGCCAGATCTGCTGCACCGGCTCCCCTACGCCCTTGAGCTGGTCGACGAACACACCGACCGTCGTGGGTCCCGTGGTGCGCTCCGGCATCACGTCCTCGTCCTCGCCGCCGGTGGCCGGGTCGGCGGCGAGCGACGTGTCGTGCAGGGAGTACGGCAGCACGTGCGGCCGGTCGTCGGTGTCGTCCCCGACCGCCAGCGGGCCGCGGTAGGGGCCGGAGACGTACGCCGACTTGAAGCGGAGGTAGACGCTCGTGTCGACCTTCAGGTAGCCGAACCCGGGCAGCGGCGGCAGGTGGAACGCGTCCTTGCTGTCGAGGACGGTGCGGCTCTCCTCCTCGGAGAACGTGCGCAGGCCCAGCCGGTACGACAGGTAGGTCTCGAGCCCGCGCAGCTTGCCGGACTCGATGCGCTGGCTGGACAGCAGCAGGTGCACGCCGATGCTGCGGCCGATGCGGCCGATCGAGAGGAACAGGTCGATGAAGTCGGGGCGTGCCGTCAGCAGCTCGCCGAACTCGTCGATGATGACGAACAGGTGCGGCAGCGGCGGCAGCTCTGGCCGTTCCCTGCGCAGGAACCGGTAGTCGCCGATGTTCGCGACGTTGCCGGCGGACTTCAGCACCTGCTGGCGGCGCTGCACCTCACCGGACAGGCTCTCGTACGCACGCTCGATCAGCGCGGCGTCGTCCTCGAGGTTGGTGATGAGCCCGGCCACGTGCGGCACGCCCTCGAACGGCGCGAACGTGGCGCCGCCCTTGTAGTCGACGAGGACCATCGAGAGGTCCTCGGGAGGGTGCGTGGCCGTCAACGACAGCACGAGGGTGCGCAGCAGCTCGCTCTTGCCGGAACCGGTGGCGCCGACGCACAGCCCGTGCGGCCCCATGCCGAGCTGTGCGGACTCCTTGAGGTCGAGGAGCACCACCTGACCGGTGCCGTCGACCGCGATCGGGACGCGGAGGAACGACCGTTCGGTACGCGGCGCCCACAGGGCCTTGAAGTCGATCTCCTGCAGGTCGGACAGGCCGAGCAGCGTCAACGGGTCGACGTCCCTGCTGTGCGCGTCCTCGTCGAGCGAGTCGGGTGACAGCCGCATCGGCGCGAGCATGCGCGCGATGCCCTCGGCCGTGCCGAGCTCGACGCGGTCGACGATGCCGGGCGTGACGTGCGGCCGGTCGCCGCGCAGGTCCTCGACCATCACCCGGTCGCCGTCGACGGTGATGCGTACCGACACGTGTCCTGGCTCCTGCAACCGGTCGGCCACCAGGTGGAGCACCGTGACCCCGAGGTCGGAGACCGACGAGGCCTCGTCCGGGCTGGCGAGGTCGCGCGCGACCTGTCCGTACGTGTCGTGCAGCAGCAGCAGGCGCCGGACGAGCCGCAGTGCGCTCTCGTCCTGCACCAGGCCGCGCCGCAGCTCGGTCGCGCGGTTGCTGCGCTCGCGCAGGTCGTCGGTCAGGAGGGCGGCCAAGGACCGCGGGTCGGCGGCGAGACGCCGAGCGGGGACCGCTCCGCCGGTGCGGTCCTGGTCGAGCACGTGCGGCAGCCAGCTCAGCCACTGCCAGGTGGCGGACTGCTTCTCCGGGAACGCCGCCCCCACCGCGAGATCGTCGGGAGCGTGCAGGACGGCGGCCTGCACGATCAGTGCACGGGCGACCCGCACCACGCCGGCACGGTCGCCGACGATGCTGACGTTGCCGACCCGGTCGAGCGCGGCGTCGAGCGGCATCTGCGGTGCGCGCGCGAACCGGCCCGCGAGTGCCTGCGCCTCGGCCCGCATGAACGGGTCGGTCGGCTTGAGCGCGGAGCCCTGGTCGGCGACCTCGATGGGCGGCAGCGCGACCTCACCGAGACCCACACGGACGGAGAGGAAGTCGACGTCGAACCGGCGCCGCTCCCACAGCCTGGCCGGGTCGCGGACGAGGTCCCACAGAGCCGTGGCCGGCGGCGACAGCAGGCTCGCCCGTTCCCGCGCGGCCGCCTCGTCGGTGCGGAACCTCTCCCGCGCCTCCTCCAGGTAGTCGAGATACCGCTCGCGCTGTTCCCTGCGGGTGCGGGCCGCCTTGCCCCGCTGCGTCATCAGCAGGGCGATGCTGCCGATGATCGTGACGACCAGGATCAGGGCGCCGATCGCCGCGAACGCGCCGCTGCGGAGGACGGTCATCATCACGACCGACGACATCACGCCGGCGACGGGGAGCAGGCTGTGCATCGGCGAGCCGGTCTTGCCGTCGGGAAGCGTGGGCGGCGCCTCGACCGGGCGCGGCTCGTCGTCGACGAGCCCACGCGTCGTACGCGCAGGCCGGTGCACGAGCCGTACCGTCACGGGTTCCCGCCCTCCAGTCGTGCCGATCGCCTCGGCAGTGACCCTCAGACCGTACCGAAGGCGGTTCCGTTCGTGGTGCCGTCCGGCTCGTACCGCCGGTACACACCCGCCCACCGCGGGTATCCAGGTGACACACTTGACAGGTGGTGTCAGACGCATCGGTCCGCGACGACGTGCACGCGCTCACCGCCGACCTGCTCCCTGTCCTCGTCCCCGACGCCGAGCTGCGCAGCGATCCGGCCGTGGTCGTCCTGAACCTCGACGGGGCGCGGGCGCGGATCTCGACCGGGGAGCTCGTGGCCAGGTGTGGCGACCTGCCCCAGCACCAGTGGCCCCGCGCCGTCGAGGATTGGCTTCGGCTCGTCGGCGAGGAGGCGCGTATCGCGCTCGTCGAACGCCGCCTCGACGGCGACCCCCACGACCGGCTGCGCGTCGTGCTCGGCACACCCGACCGGTTCGAGACCGCCGACGACGCCCTCGCGCAGGTCTCGGTGCCGTTCGGCCGCTACTTCGCCGTGTCGGCGGTGCTCGACGACGGCGGGCAGGCCAGGCCGCTGACCAAGCTCCGATCGGGCCTGCTGAACCTGCACGACGTCGGCGAGCGCGCGCTGCGCAACACCCTCGACCGGGAGCTGCCGTCGCTCGCGGTACGCGTGCAGCAGCTGACCCTGCGCGAACGGGCGACGGTCGTCACCCTGCCCGGCAGCCCGTACGTCTCGACGGCGCTGCTCGACATCCGCAGGTTCCTGCCGTCGGCGTGCCCGTACGGCGCGCTGATCGGGGTGCCGAGGGCGAGCATGCTGATCGTCCACCCGGTCACCTCGGACGCCGTCCTGGACTTCCTGCCCGACTTCGCCGACATCGTGCACGAGATGCACGACAGCGCGGCGGACGCCTGCTCGCACCGCGCGTACTGGTGGGCCGACGACGTGCTCGTCGAGGTGTCGGTCCGGCCTGACGGGCACGTGGACGTGCCCCGCGAGCTCGAGGACCTCGTCCGCCGCCTGCCCAAGGGCTAGCAGCCGCAGGAGACTAGGCGACGCGGGTGAGGTAGCCGTTCCTGACGAGCCAGCCGATCGTCGGGTACGCCGGGGTCTCGGTCAGCAGGTCGGGGTCGAACTTCAGCTGCACGCCGCCGCCGGGCTGCTCGAAGAACGGCCCGACCTCGCCGGTGACGACCCGGAACGCGCGGGCGACGCGGTACCTGTGCAGGTTGCCGGGGAACCGTTGCTCGTCCGGGCTGTTGAGCGCGGTGGGCGGCTGGGAACGTTGCGGGAACGGTGTGCCGGCGGGGAAGAGCAGCGTGCCGGCCTCGTTGCCGAACCTGTCGACCACCATGTGCTCGGGCAGCAGGTACGGGGTCGTCGGCGAGCCCGACTGGTTCGCGCCGGCGATCGTCGCCCTGAGGTCGTTGACGACGCCGTCGACGAAACGCTGCGCCGCGGCCTCGCCGTCGGCGGTGAACCGCTCGGGCGCGGGCGCGGGGAAGGTCACCTCGGCGAGCAGGGAGCGACAGGCCTCGTCCTCGGTGCCGTGCGTCGTCGTGCCGACCGGTCGGCCACGCTCGATCGCGGCGACCAGCCAGGTGCCGCCCTGCTCGACGAGCGAGTACACCGACTCGAGCCAGCGGGGCACCTCGACGACACCGGGCACGTCGACGAGATCGGCCGGTACGCCGGCCGCACGGATCTGGGCACCGAGCTCGGTCTTGTCCACCCGTGTCTCCTCGCCGTCCTCGCGTCGCGACCCGCAGAGACTACTGGTGCCGGGTCAGTCGCCGTGCTCGCGGTGCTTCCTCGCGAGCATCGCGCGCACCTCGCGCTCGGACTCCCGCGACCGGCGGACGCCTTCCGCACGCTCGGCATCGGAGATCTGCGTGACCGGCTGCGGGGGCCGCGTCAGCTGCTCGTGGAAGGAGGCGCAGCCCTCGGCCTCGGTGGCGAAGCGGCGGGTGACGTGCCGCTTCGCGCGTTCCCAGAAGCCGGTTGCCCACTCGCCGCTCTCCGGGTCCTGTTCGAGGAACACCGTGCCGTCCGCGTGCGGACGGTCGGCCTCGTGCACCCCGTCGAGGGTGTAGAAGCCGTCCTGGACGCCCGCCTCCCGCAGGGCGTCGCGCAGCTCGAACCGGTCCACGGTCGCCTCACTCTCGCCTGGTCGCCAGGTCGGCGGCCACCAGCATCGCTTCCTTGCGATCCTCGAGGTAGGCGAGCGCCTTGTCGCGGCCACCGGCCTCGAAGGCGTCGGCGAGACCTGCGTAGTACGCGGCCTCCTCGGCGGTGCCGTCCTCCCATTCGAGGTGGTACGCGGCCGCCTCCCGCGCCGGTTCCACCGGCGACCCGGTGTCGAGCACCACGCGGCACCCCGGCGCGAGCAACCAGAACCGCGGGGTACCCCGCTCGTCGCGTGGCCTGGCGAGGTTGCGCTCCGACGCGGTGCCGAACAGCTCGAGCGGCCACTCGTCGAAGGTGGCCGGCGCGGGCCCCGCAAGGAAGTCACGCACGACGTCGCCGGCTCCCGGTTCGGTCAGGTCGACCGACGACGGACCACCCTCGACGTCGTCCATGCGGATTCCGTAGTTCAACGACATCGGCGGCCCGCCGAAGTAGGTGCACAGCGGCTGCACAGCGGCGTAGAGCCATCCGGCGCTGGAGTACGCCGACTTGCCGAACCCGACCCAGCACAGCCGCCAGTCGACGGGCTCCCGCACGAGCTTGGTCATCCTGCCCTTGCCGCGCAGTGACCAGTCACCGGGCAGATCAGTGCGCAGCTCGGCCGCGAGCCGCTGCCATTCCGCGCTCGGGCTCTTCTTCCTGTCAGCCACACGTCCTCCGTGATCGCACGATGGCAGCCACCACTCGCGACGCTAGCAGGCAGCGCAGGCCACGACACTCGGCCGAGGGCGAACGGCGGGCACCCGGTCCCGTCGGGCTCACCGCGCCGGGACCTCCCTGAGGTAGCCGTTGTCGAGCAGCCACGTGACGTTGACGTCGGTGGCGCCGCCGAAGTGCTTCCCGTCGAGCATGTACTGGACGCCGCCACCGGTCTGCTCGAACCACGGCGCGACCTCACCCGCGTCGACCTTGAACGGCCTCACCACCTCGTACTGGTGGTAGTTCCACGGCGTGGGGTTCGGGGCGCGCGGGTTGGGTGCGAGGTTGTTCGGCGGGATCGCCCGGTCGCCGTACGCCGCGCCCTCCGGGCTCAGGTAGCCGCCATCGGGTCCGCCGAAGCGGTCGATGATCTCGCCGGTCCGCACCTCGTGCGTGCCGCGCGCGACGTGCGTCGACCCGTCGGCCGCGGTCTTCACCGCGAAGCCGTCGTGGTCGGGGAACTTCCAGTAGCCCTCGGATTCGTCCCAGTACTTCGCGACGAACTCGTCCTTGGTGAGACCGCCGAACCGGTCGTAGCCCTCCACGAGCGGGCCCACGGGACCGTCGTCGGGCAGGCGCTCGGGTCCGTACCGCCAGTCGCCGTCGAGCGGCGTCGGGTTCAGCGGGTCGACCGGCGGCGGCGTAGGGTCGCCGCCGGGCACCGGGTCGCCGCTCGGCACCGGGTCGCCACCGCCGTGCGGAGGCGTGACCGGGTGCGAGCCGTCGGCCAGCGGCCGGCCGGCGTCGTCGACGCTCGGCACCGGGTCGGTGCCGTGCGGCGGCACGGCGCTGCGACCGGCGTCGTCCCACCCGTTCACCGCGCCCTGGCCGGGCGCGGAGTGCGGTGCAGAACGGGCAGCGTCGTCGGGCAGTCCGGCACCGGGACGCAGCTCTTCTGCGGGCATCGTCGGCTTGATCCACTTGTCGACCTTGTCGGCCCAGCCCGACGAGATGCCGGCCTTGCCGGTCTTGAGGTCGATGACGTGCACCGGCTCCCAGACCAACTTGCCAGCGTCGTTGCGCACCTGGCGCTCGAGGATGATGTCGGGCCTGATCGACCCCTTCGGGAAGCCGCCGCCCTCGAGCCGTCCGCCCTTGTCGAACGACACCTCGGGAGTGGCGCGGTAACCCTCGGGCAGATCGAGCTTGCCGCTGCGGATGAAGTCCTCCAGGTGCGTGTGGGCGTACGTGCCGGCCACCCGCTTTCCTTGTGCCGTCAGCGTGCCGTCGGGGTTGACGTAGTCGGGATGCCGGTTGGCCACCTCGGTCAGCGCGTCGTCCCATGCTCGGTCCGCGGCGCGCTGCAGCTCCGGCATGGCCTCGTCGCGGACCCGCGCGACCTCGTCGATGACCTTCGGGTCGGTCTTCGGCAGGTCCGGGTCGTTCTTCACCGGCGGCACGTCGTCACCCGGGTTCGCCCCAGGCGGCAGGTCATCTCCGGGATTCGCCCCGGGCGGCAGGTCATCACCCGGGTTCGCCCCAGGCGGCAGGTCATCACCCGGGTTCGCCCCAGGCGGCAGGTCATCACCCGGGTTCGCCCCAGGCGGCAGGTCATCACCCGGGTTCGCCCCGGGCGGCAGATCGTCGGCGGGACCGACCGGGACCTCGTCACCCGGGTTGCGGCCGGGCGGGAGCGCGTCGTCGCCGACGCGGCCCAGGTCGTCGACGCTGGTGCCGAGGTCGTCGAGGCCGTTGAAGTTGACGTCGTCGAGGGTGCGGCCGATGTCGTCGGCGAGACTGCTGACGCTGGGCAGGTGGCCGGCGCGACCGAGGTCGTCGGCGAGGCTCCCCGCGTGGGCGAGGTCGTCGACCAGGCCGCCGGCACGCGCCGCGTCGTCGGAGAACGACGCCGCCCGCGCCGCGTCGTCGGCGAGACCACCGCCCTTGAGCAGTCCGCCGGTGCCCTTCGGACCGGGGATGAAGAACGTGGCGATGTTGAACACCGTCGCGCCCGCCGCCCGCGCAGGGTCCTTGCCCCACATGTCCCAGGCGATGGTGCTCTTGCCGAAGTTGACGACCGCCTCGTTGGACGCGTTGACGAAGTCGCGGTACCACCCGGGGACGTGGCCGCTGTTGGCCGCGGCGGTGTAGAGCGCCCCGCTGATCGGGCTCGACCACAAGGCGAGTCCCGCGACGGTGAGGCCGAGGCCCTTCCAGGCGTTGCCGGCGTCGGACCAGCTCGGCATGCCCGGCACGCCGAGGCTGCCGAGGAGCGGCATGACCGGGATGAGGGTCCCGAGGCCCTTGATCATGCCCCACGCGCCGTCCACCCACACGCCCTTGAGGTAGCTGCCGGCCGCGTTGAGGGTGTCCTTCCACCACGGCTCGTCCTTCTCCTCGGGCTTGCCCCAGGGGACCTCGGCGTTGTCGGGGATGTCGGACGGGCCGTAGACGTTCGGGTCGTCGGGGTTGTCGCCGGCCTTCCACTGACGCCCGCCGATCAGCGCCTCGATGGCGTTGGCACACTTGCGCTCGACGGCCATCATCGCGACGACCTGGTCGCCGACGTCGTTGAGCATGTCGTTGTGCTGGTTGACCTTGTCGCCGTCCTTGCGCCAGTCGTCGTCGTCACCGACGTCGTCGACGAAGGTCTGCGCGTCGGTCTTCAGCGACGCGAGCTTGGCGGCGATCGGCCGCATCTCGGTGACGTACGTCGACAGGGCGCCGCCGACCGAGGTGATCTGACCGCCGATGTGGCTGGCCTTGCTCTTGACCGGCGCCGTGGACGCGAAGAGGTCGGCCGACTCGGGGGCGATGTAGTGGTGCGACAGGCCCTGGAACGTGTTGTGCACGCTCGCACCCGTCGACGTGACCTTGGGTCCCGCCGACGTCAGCTTGCCCGACGCTGTCTCCACCAGTTCGAGGTTGCCGCTGAACTGCGGGATCTTGCCCGGCTCGATCATCTGGTCAGTTCCCCGGTCGTCACTTGGCGGACGCGTTGCGCTGGGCGTTGGCGGCCATCTCGAGGTCGCCGTCGACGTAGGCCTTGGTCGCGTTGACCGCGCCCGTCAGCGACTTGGTCGTCTGGCTCACCATGGCCTTGATCCCGGCCTCGTGGTGATTGGCGAAGTCCTGCAGCGCCGTCGCGACGATGCCGCTGCCGCCGTTCTTCGCCGCGGACGACAGGTTGTTGCCGTACGTCGTGAGGTGCGTCTCGAACCCTTCGGCCGCGGTGATGGTGCGGTCGACGACGCCCTTCACGCCCGGCGGGTCGATGTCCCAGGTACCCATGTGTCGTTGCTCCCCCAGCGGTGAGGACGGTCAGGCGATGTTGGCGACGGCCGACCTGGCGCGCGACATGGTGTTTCCCGCGGTCTGGTCGTTGTCCTCCATCGTCTTGCGCAGCAGCCGCACGATCTCCATCGTCTGCGACGCCGCGTCACCCCACTTGCGCTCCTTGCCGGAGTAGTCCGCCGACACGTCGCCCGCCTCGAAGTCGCCGAGCGCGATCCCCGCGTCGGACGCCCGCTGGTTGATCAGCGTCTCGAGCCGGCCGGCGATCCTGTTCACGTTCGCCTGGACCTCACCGGACGCACCGGTGTCATAGCTGCGTCTGTCAGTTGCCACCACGTCACTCACCCAGCCCTAACCGCGGAACCGCGCGCCGTCGAAGTTCGCCGTACCCATGGACTGGGTCGCGTTGGTCGCCATGGTGTCGTCGCCCTCGCGGAACGACCGGTCCATCATGACCTGGCCCTGGTTCACCGAGCCCAGCGAACGGTTCAGGTCCGCGGCGATCTGGTCCGACTGCGACTTGAAGCGCTCGAACATCTGCCGACCGGCACCGTTCATCTTCCCCTCGAGCGGCGCGGCAGCCACCACCAGCTGCTTCACCAGACCACCGAGGTCCTCACTCGACCCCGACGTCTTCTGCGCCAGCGTCGTCAACGTCGTGTTGCCCATGTCGAACGTGACCACAACAACCTCCCCGCCTCTGCATACGTCGAGCCACCGTGTGCCGATTGGTAAGTTAGCGATCCGCATCCCCGCCGTGGGGTGCTCACGCAGCCGTTCACGGTACGTATCCGATGTGTTCAGGCCAAGGCACGGCGATCCTGTGTCGACGCAACTCCGGAGAGTGCAGCTCAGCCGTCTCCCGGGCTCGCGCTGCGGGTCGCCTTGCCGGTGCGGTCGGCGGTCCCCGTGCGCTTCGGCTTCTTCGTCTTGCTCGGCCGCACGGTCTCGTACGTTCCGTAGCCCGTCGGTGACACGATCGACCCGGGCGTGGCGGTCGCCGTCGCGGTGACGGTGGGCGGGTTGTTGATCCGCTGCTGCTCCGCACGCTGCTTGCGCAGCTGCTCCTGCAGGAACGACCAGCCGACACAACCCGCACAGAGGACGGCCGCCACGGCGATGCCGGCGAAGAGCTTGGTGACGTTCTCGTCGAACGTCCTGCGGGTGCGCCTGGTGCCGAAGAGGAGCGCCTCACGGACCCGCCGCCGGCGTACGGCGACGGACTCGATGAGCTGCGTGTCGTAGTCGCGAGGCATGCTCCTCCCTCCCCTGGTCGCGTGCCGGCACCGATCCTAGGAGACCTCGGCTCCGGGCGGACACCGATACCTGGTCCGATCCGCCGGCGGCGCCGTAACACGGTCGCCAGGCACGAGAAGAGCAGTGCCGCGCCCGATCCGGTGGCGAGGATCACGAGGGCGGCGGCCGCGGCGGTGAGGACACCGCCGTGGCCCAGCATGCAGACGAACGAGACCGCAGCGACGCCGGCGAGGGGAAGTACCCCACGCGCCACCCCGCCGCTCGCCGGGCTCCGCCACGGCACGATCTCGTTCATGCCCCGTGCGATGCCGCGGAGCTCGAACCGGTTCGGACGAAACAGGAGGCCGGTCCCGCGGTGCGGGACCGGCCTCCGGTACTGCTCTCTCGCTCGGATGGGTCAGGCGATGCTGGCGACCGCCGACCTCGCCCGCGACATGGTGTCCGTCGCGGTCTGGTCGTTGTCCCCCATCACCTTGCGCACCAACCGGACGATCTCCATCGTCTGGGTCGCCGCGTCACCCCACTTGCGTTCCTTGTCGGAGTAGTCCGCCGACACGTCGCCCGCCTCGAAGTCGCCCAGGGCGATCCCCGCATCGGACGCCCGCTGCCCGATCAACGTCTCCAGCCGGCCGGCGATCCTGTTCACGTTCGCCTGCACCTCGCTCGAGGCGCCCAGGTCGTAACTCCGCCTGTCCGTCGGCATCACTTCCACCTCTCCCACATGACCGTGTCCGCCCTAGGCCCGGAACCGCGCGGCGTCGAAGTTCGCCGCACCCATGGACTGGGTCGCGTTCGTCGCCATCGTGTCGTCGCCCTCGCGGAACGAACGGTCCATCGCGACCTGGCCCTGGTTCACCGAACCGAGCGAACGGTTCAGATCCGCGGCGATCTGGTCCGACTGCGACTTGAAGCGCTCGAACATCTGCCGACCGGCACCGTTCATCTTCCCCTCCAGCGGCGCGGCGGCGACCACCAGCTGCTTCACCAGACCACCGAGATCCTGGTTCGACCCCGACGTCTTCTGCGCCAGCGTCGTCAACGTCGTGTTGCCCATGTCGAACGTGACCACAACAACCTCCTCCTGCTGAGCTGTCTTACGTGCCGCACGTGGCACGCGTGACCGTCCGCCTCCGGGTACGCGTCGCGGCTGACGGCGGGTCAGATGCACCCGAGTGCCATGCGGTTCCCCGGATGTCCGGCGACCGCCGCCGAGTTCGGGGAGCCTCCTGCGGAGACGGAGAGGGAGTGACTACGCTCTGCACTCATGGCTCGGCGGCAGAAGGAGACCATCAGAGCGGTCGCGCTCGCCGTCGCGGCGTACGCCGACCGGGTGTTCCTGTTCGAGGGCGAGGACCCCGGGTCGGGTGAGATCTACTACCGGCCGATCGGGGGCGCGATCGCGTTCGGCGAGCGGGCCATCGACACCGCCAGGCGCGTGGTCGAGCGCGACATGAACACCGAGCTGATCGGCATCAGGGCGCTCGGCGTCCTGGAGAACATCTACGACCACGGCGGCTACCGGCAGCACGAGATCTGCTTCGTCTTCGCCGGGGCGTTCGCCGATCGTCAGGTGTACGAGCACGACACCGTCGAGCTCACCGAGGGCGACCAGGTCGTGGCCCTCGGCGGGTGGCAGACCCTCGGTGCCCTCGACTCCGCGGGTGCGCCACCGGTCCTGCCGAAGGGCCTGCTCCCCATGCTCCGCAGCAACGCCCAGGCCGGCACCTGACCTCGGGCCCTCTCACGGCATGATCTCGGTGCCGACGTCGTCGTCACCGTGCGTCTCGTGCATCCAGTGCCGCCAGAGGCGCTCGACCTCGGCCTTCTTGCCGGCGGGCGCCTTGCTCTGCAGGGCAGCGACGACGTCGGCGGGCTGGACGACGTCCATCGACCGTTCCTCGACGAGCGTGCGGAGGCCGGCGAGCACCGCGTCGCGGCCCATCAGCTCCTCCAGCGCGCGGTAGTAGTTCGGCGCCTTGCCGTAGACGACGCCCGCGTACTGCTTGTCGTCGGTGAACCGGCTGGTCGGCCGGTCGGCGGCCGCGTCCTCGCCGCCCATGGTGCGCATGGCGCGGTAGTTGAGGCTGGTGTTCTTGTCGCAGACCTCCTTCCAGTCGCTCGGCCGGGTCTCGGCGAAGTACACGCAGCTGGAGTACTGGGCCAGCGGCTCGTCGACGACCTCGTCGGTGGTCTGGTCGACACCGATCATCCCCTGCCACCACTGGTGCGCGAGCTCGTGGACGACGGTGAACTCCCGGACGTCACGCATGCCGCCGAGCTGTCCGAGCACGCCGCCCAGCTCCTTCGGCAGGCCCGGCATCGAGGCGTGGAAGATCTCCGACCCCACCCAGAACATGCCCTGCCACTCCATGCCGCCGACGCCCGGTGGCATCGGCGCCTGCACGACGTCGAGTGCTGGCCAGGCGTACGCGCCGAACCTCTCGTCGAAGACGCCGAGCGCGCGTGCGGTGACGGTGGCGACCTCGTCCGCCTCGCTCGCGGAGTCGGCGGGCGCCCAGACCCGCACCGTGACGCCGGACGCCTCGCGGGTGACCGGCTTCAGCTCGTCACTGACGACGAGGGAGAGCTCGCGTATCCCGGTGGCACGCTCGTCGACGACGGTGTTCCCACCCTCGTCCTTCGTGCCGTTCGCCTCGCCGCCGCTGATCACCGCGTACCCCTGCAGGACGGTGATCCGCGCGCGGACGTCGGACACCGGTGCGTTGCCGACGTCACCGGTGTCCGGCAGCGTCGGGTCGGCCGCGGCGCCGTCGGCGACGAGGAACGGGTACCAGTGCCCCATCGACATGCCGGTGTCGTACCTGGCGAGCAGCCCGGCGACCATCGGCCCGTCGCTCGGCATCAGGCCGAGCGCGGCGAGCGGCGACGTCTTGCCCTCGACGACGGAGTACGCGAAGCCGATCGACACCACGACCGTCCCGCGGCCCGACCGCGGCACGGTGAGCAGCGTGTTCGTCAACGTCGGCTCGACCCTGTCGCCGTCGACGGTCACCTGACCGAGCCGGAACCTCGAGTCGTATCCCTCGGCGTTCGGCACGACGCGGAACCTGAGCGTGTCGCCCCCCACCCCGGCGGGGACGCGTACGGTCACCGTTCCCCGTACCCGGCCGTTCGCCGGCTCGACCCGTGCGCTGATGTCGTAGCGCGGGCGGTTCGGGTCGATGCCGATGCCGCCGCGCAGCAGCCCCTCCCAGGGTCGCGCGAGGACCACGAGCACAGTCGCGAGCACCACGACGAGCGCGAGCGCGGAGGCGAGGGAGATCCACAGACCCGGCCGACGGCGCCCCCGCACCGGACGAACGGGTGGAGGGACGTCGTGCTGCCATCTCGTCGTCATGCCGGCTGCGATGCACGACGGGCACCGGGTGGTTCGCCCGGCGCGCGCGGTGGTGGGTTAGAGCTCGGGCAGCGGGTCGGTGGTGAGGCGGGCGTGCAGCTCGACGTCGTGGCGGACGCCCTCGTAGCGGACCTTGGAGCGTTCGAGACCCTCGACGACGAACCCGGCGCGCTTGGCCACGACGCACGACGCCGGGTTGTTCACCCCGTGCCCGAGCTCGAGCCGGAACAGGTCGAGCGCGGCGAACGCCCAGAGGGCGAGCGCCCGCACACCGATGGTCGCGACGCCGCGGCCACGCGCCTCACCCGTCGTCCAGTACGACACCCAGCCCGTGCCGTGTTCGCGGTTGACCGACCCGACCGCGACGTTACCGAGCACCTCACCGAGCGGACTCTGGACGGCGAGGGCGTATCCCCTGCCCTGCACCTGTTGATGGGTCCAGCCGGCGATCCAGGTCTCGGCCTCTTCCGTCGTGCGCATCGGCCAGGTGCCCTGCTGCGCCATGTCGTCCGAGGCGAAGGCGTCCAGGACGAACCTGGCGTCGCTGCGGTGCCATGGCCGAAGCGCGAAGCCGCGTTCGGCAGGGATGAGACTGTCCGAGATATCGGCTCGTGGGGAGTAGCGGCTCATCGTCGGGGATACCACTTCTCCATCTCCTTCTCGCACCTGGCGACAGGCGTCTCGCAGTCGTGGCCCCCCTGGCACGCCCGCGCGGCACGACGCCCGCGGGCCCCGTACGTTCGAGCATGGGTCCATGCTCGGGTGTCCAACGATCCGCGGCAACCGGACTGGCGGTTCCGGTCGACGAAACCGTCGTTCCCGTATCCGCCGTAGCGCTCCGTGTTCACCCGCACGCGTCGTGACCCACTTCGCCGCGCGCCGCCGGCGGTCAGGACGGTGACCGGCGGTGGACGGGAAGCACCGGCGCGAACTCAGTCGCCGGGTGTCGCCGACGGGCGCCACCGCTCGACGGCGGTGCGCGGCCTGACCTCCACCGGACCCGGCGTGAGGCTCGCCCTGACGAGCTCTGCCTGTGCCGCGTACGTCTGCCTCAGCACGTGCCGCAGCTGTCCGGCGAGTCCCTCGACCTCGGCCTCGAGCGCGAGGATCCGGCGGACGCCCTCGCGGTTGATCCCCAGCTCAGGCAGCTCGTGCACGCGTCGCAGGCGCTCGACGTCGCGCGGGCTGTAGAGCCTGTTGCCGCCGTCGCTGCGGCGCGGCCTGACGAGGTCGGCGCGGTCGTACGCGCGCAGCGTCTGGGGAGGCAGCCCGGTCAGTCCCGCCGCCACCGACATCGAGTAGACGGCCAGGTCGTCGTCGCCCGTGTCGCGCGGTCGCGCCGCAGTGCCGGCATGACGTGCGCGTACGCCGGTCAGGCGCTCCTCGCGTACCGGCATGCGTCCATCGCCGGCGAGCCTTCTGGGATGGGCACCGTCCCTGACGAGACCGGGACCAGAAGACTTGAGCGCGCCCGGCTCATCCGCCGCCGCTTCCGGCAGGTGCATGAGCCGGGCACGCTCAGCTCGCTCGCGTCGCCTCCCCGCCGCGCGAAGACTCCGGCTCGTGACCGTGTACCCGCCGCCTTCTGTGCCCGGGCTATTGCCGAAAACTGTCGCACGCGACGCGACCCGACGCGGCTGCGTTGAGGGCTTCATGATTGACAAAATGGCTATAGGTTGTAGCTTTAGCTACATGAATGAGCTTCGCGTGGCGGGATGTGACCCGTGAACGGACGGCGTCGGGCCGCCAGACGTCGCGAGACGATCGACGAGATCCTCGCGATCGCCGTCGAGGTGATGACCGAGAGCGGCGTCGCCGGCCTGTCGCTGTCGGAGGTGGCGCGTCGCCTGGGGATCCGGCCACCCTCGCTGTACAAGTACTTCCCGTCGCGGTTGGCGCTTTACGACCGGCTGTTCCGGGACGGACAGCAGGCGTATCTCGATCACTTCCGGGCAGGCGCGGCAACCGCCGATCCGGGGTTGCCGGCACTTGCGGCCGCGCTCGATTCGGGGAGTCGCTGGGCGCTCGCGCATCAGCCGTTGACCCAGTTGCTGTTCTGGCGGCCGGTGCCCGGGTTCCGACCCTCGGCCGAGGCGTTCGCGCCGGCCGAGGCGCTGGTCGAAGAGGTACGGGCGATCCTGCGCGATGCGGTCGCGCGCGGTCAGCTTCGTGCCGACGCCGCCGGCGAGGACGGGGCTGCGACGCTGTCGATCCTGGTCACAGGAGTCATGTCCCAACAGCTCGCGAACGGCCCCGACGAAACATACGACAGCGGCACGTTCACGCGGCTCATGCCGCACATTCTGACCATGTTCCGGCAGCACTTCGCGCCGACGAGGGACCATCATGCAGACCGAGCATCGAACGACCGCAACAGTCGAACCACTTCACCGCAGCCACGCGGCCGAGGTCGCTGAGGCGGAGGTCCGGGCGTTCCGCGACCTGATCGCGACACTCCAGGACGCCGACTGGGAGAAGGCGACGAACAGCGTGGGCTGGCGAGTGCGCGAGGTGGTCGCACACGTCGCCGGCCAGTACGAGGAGTTAGGGATGCGCTGATCAATGAGCCATTCCCGGGATGACCCGGCCTTCGGACGCTCGCGGTGGTTCCCGAACGGCTGCCGGGTTCTCTGCCGAGCCCCCTTGACCCCGGCTCGGGGGTCTGCGGGGCGGTTTCGGGCAGGC
>WHST01000112.1 GCA_009379955.1 Streptosporangiales bacterium
AGGTATCCACCTGACCGACGTGCCGGTGCTGAACTATGAGCGGCACCTCTTCTACGAGCGAGAGGTGCGCTCCGTCACGTCCAACACCCGCGAGGACGGGAGGGCGTTCCTGCGCTTCGCCGGAGAGCACAGGCTGGAGGTCACGACGGTGCCCTACCGGCTCGACAGAGCCGACCGCGCACTGGCCGACCTCGCCGCCGACGCCGTCACCGGTGCCGCAGTGCTCGTGCCCTGACGTCGCCCTTTATCGCCACACCGCGACGCCGCCCCGATAACGTCGCCAGGGCGGCATCGCATAGATGGCTGTCTCTATGTTTGCTCGTCGTTCACCGTTGCGGCACCAACAGGTCACATAGACATGGCTCTATGTGTGGTGTTGGTGTTCACGTCCCACCTCGTACGGAGGGTTCATGTCGCGTAGGACGGCAGTCGTCGCGGGACTCGCTGGGTTGAGTCTGTTGGCCGCGGCTTGCGGAAGCACGAGTGGAGTGGAGTCCGGGGGCTCGGAGAGCAGCACACAGGCCGCTCTGGGGCAGGACCAGATCTGCGGCAAGGGTGGCGCGGAGGCCAAGCCCGGGTACGCGAACGACATCCCGGAGCTCGCCGGTGGGAAGAAGCGGGTGTCGGGTGCCGGTTCGACGTTCGTCGCGCCGATGATGTCGGTGTGGACGAAGGATTACAGCGAGTCGGCGAAGGTGCAGGTGGCCTACCAGTCGATCGGTTCCGGTGGTGGCGTGAAGCAGATCTCCGAGGGCACCGTCGATTTCGGCGCCTCGGACACCCCGATGAAGACCGACGAGGAGGCCGGGGCCAAGCATGGCAAGATCCTGCACGTCCCGCTTGTCCTGGGCGGTGTGGTTCCGACGTACAACGTGGCGGGTCAGAAGTCGGGTCTGAAGTTCACCGGTGAGGTGCTGGGCAAGATCTTCACCGGGGAGATCGCGAAGTGGAACGACCCGGCACTGACGAAGCTGAACCCGGACGCGAAGCTCCCCGACCAGCCGATCGCTGTGGTGCACCGTTCCGACGGGTCGGGGACGACGGCGGTGTGGACGGACTACCTGACCAAGAGCAGCCCGTCGTGGGTGGAGAAGCTCGGCGGTGAGGAGCAGAGCTTCGGCAAGGAGGTCGCCTGGCCGACCGGTATCGGTGGCAAGGGCAACGAGGGTGTCTCCGGTGCGGTCAACCAGACTGACGGGTCGATCGGCTATGTCGAGCTGACGTATGCGCTGGCGCAGAACCTGGCGTATGGGTTGGTGAAGAACAAGGCGGGGAAGTTCATCCAGCCATGCGTCGAGACGGTGTCCGCGGCGACCAAGGACGTCGAGTTCCCCGACCACCTGAAGGTCAGCCTCACCGATGAGCCGGGCAAGGACGCCTATCCCATCACCGGGACGGTCTATGCGCTGGTGTACCAGGATCAGACCGACAAGGCGGCCGCGGCGGCGCTGGTCAACTTCCTCGCCTGGGTGCTGTCGGACGGGCAGGACGATGCGACGCAGATCAACTACTCGCCGATGGGTAAGGATCTTCGGGACAAGGCCGTCGCTCAGGTGAAGCGGATGACGCTCAACGGTCAGCCGCTCGCGACGTGACCTGAGATGGCCACCACCGATGTCGTGCCGGCGCACTCACCGAAACGGCGAGTGCGCCGGCCGGCGGACACGGCATTCCGCTGGGCGGTCAAGGCCGCCGGCGTGCTCGTCCTCGTGGTCCTTGCCGGCACGGCGATCTTCCTCGTCGACGAGGCCTGGCCGGCGCTTCGGCACTACGGTTTCCTCAGCTTCCTCGGAAATGACCGCTGGGCGCCGTCGGAGGCCAAGGCCGGCCAAGACGTACCGAACCCGTACGGGATCCTGCAGTTCGTCTATGGCACGGTCGTCACCTCGGTCATCGCGATGCTGATCGCGGTTCCGGTGTCGGTCGCGGTAGGGCTGTTCATCACGAACATTGCGCCGCGCCGGGTACGCCGGCCGCTCGGCTACCTGGTGGACCTGCTCGCCGCGATCCCCAGTGTGGTGTACGGGTTCTGGGGCATCTTCGCGCTGGTGCCGGCGATCAAGCCTGCCGGTGTGGCGGTCTCCGACGTGCTCGGCCGGCTCCCGGTGATCGGCAAGGTCTTCGCGCCGCCGTTCTTCGGCGTCTCGTACTTCACCGCTGGTCTCGTCCTGGCGATCATGATCCTGCCGATCGTGACGGCGATCTGCCGCGAGGTGTTCGCCACCGCGCCGGAGGACGAGAAGGAGGCGGCCTACGCGCTCGGCGCGACGAAGTGGGAGATGCTCCGCATGGCGGTGCTGCCCCGATCGCGCGACGGCATCATGGGCGCCTCGATCCTGGGGCTCGGTCGGGCGTTCGGCGAGACGATCGCGGTCACCATGCTGATCGGCAACAGCGTGCTGCAGATCAACGCGAGCATCTTCTCCCAGGGCGCGACGATGCCGTCGGTCATCGCGAACGAGTTCACCGAGGCGAACCAGCCGTATCACCTGGAGTCGCTGTTCGTCGTCGCGTTCTGGTTGTTGGTGCTCGCGCTGGTGACCAACTTCGTCGGCAAGCGCATCGTCTCGCGGGTACGAGAGGACATTGCATGACGGTCACCGAGGTGGACCGTCCCACCCGGCCGCGACCGGCGCCCGCCGGCCGGCGACGCAGGACGAACAGGATCGCCGCGCTCTGCCTCGGCCTGGTGATGGCGGTGACGATCGGCGTGCTGCTGTGGGTGCTCACGTACGTGATGGCCGAGGGGCTGAAGTACCTGGGCCCGGAGTTCCTCACCAACACCCCACCCGGCAATCCGTCGGAACCGGGCGGGGGGTTCCTCAACGGGATCATCGGCAGCCTCATCATCGTCGGCATCGCCACCCTCATCAGCGTGCCGCTCGGAATCGGCGCCGCGATCTCCATGGTGGAGTACGGCGGACGGGTCGCGAACGCGGCCAGGTTCGTCACCGACGTCCTGGTCGGGATCCCGACGATCGTCACTGGCGCGTTCGTGTACGCGTTCTGGGTCATCCACTTCGGGTTCTCGGGGATCGCCGGCGGGATCGCATTGGCGCTGGTGATGCTTCCGCTGGTCACCAGGACGACGGAGGAGATGCTGCGGCTGGTTCCCGATCCGCTCCGCGAGGCCAGCCTTGCCCTCGGCGTGACCCGGTCGCGGACCACCTGGAGCATCGTGCTGCCCACCGCGGCGTCGGGCATCGTGACCGGTGTCATGCTCGCGATAGCGCGTGCCATGGGGGAGACGGCACCGCTGCTGCTCACCGCGCTCGGCAACGACCTGTTCATCGAGCTCAACCCTGACAAGCGCATGTCGACGCTGTCACTGCAGATCTTCGGCAACGCGATCACCGGATTCCAGGCCGCCCAGGCACGCGCCTGGGCGGGAGCGTTGACGCTCGTCGGCCTGGTCCTGCTGTTTGTCATCGTCGCCCGGCTGCTCGCCCGACGCAACCGGATGAGCCGCTCGTGACAGGAGGTGTCGGCGTGTTGCCGACCAAGGACAGGGAACCCGACGCCACCGCGATGGGGTTCGTCGTCAACGACCTCACCGCTTCCTTCGGCTCCCACGTCGCAGTCGAAGGACTGTCGATGGGGATCGAGCCCAACCGGGTCACCGCGCTGATCGGGCCATCCGGATGTGGGAAGTCGACGTTTCTGCGCTGCCTCAACGGCATGCACCTCAACGTGTCGGGCGCCACCGTGCGCGGCCAGGTCCTGCTCGACAACCAGGACGTCTACGCAGCGCCGATGGACCTCGTCGGGTTGCGTCAGCGCGTGGGCATGGTCTTCCAGCGGCCGAACCCGTTCCCCACCATGTCGATCTACGACAACGTCGTCGCGGGTGTCACCCTGGGCCACCTGCGCAGGGCACGGCGCGACCGGCGAGCGTTCGACGACCTGGTCGAGCAGTCGCTGACGGCGGCCGGGCTGTGGCGCGAGGTTAAGGACCGGCTGCCGAAGCCGGGTGCCAGCCTTTCCGGCGGGCAACAGCAGCGACTGTGCATCGCCAGGACGCTGGCCATCGAGCCCGAGGTGATCCTGATGGACGAGCCGTGCTCCGCACTCGACCCGATCTCCACGCTGGCGATCGAGGACACGATAGGGCAGCTGAAGAAGCGCTTCACGATCGTGATCGTCACGCACAACATGCAACAGGCCAGCCGGGTCTCCGACACCACGGCGTTCATGACCATCAGAGAGGCCGGGCAACCCGGCCGGCTCATCGAGGTGGGACCGACCAAGGACATCTTCCAGGGACCCAAGGAACAGGCGACCGACGACTACATCTCCGGTCGCGTCGGCTGAGGAGCGAACGAACGGGGAGGGCGTCGTGACTACCGTGCTGGTCGATGCGGAACAGCCCCAACCGGGAAGGCCGGCGAGTGGTGTCGCTGCCGAACCGGTCGTCCTGCTGGTAGCCGTCGATCCCTCGGGTGATGTGGCACGTGAGCTGGCCGGCGCCGGCCTGGAGGTGGTCACCTGCCTCGACCACGCAGAGGCGCTCTTGGTCGTCGGGGAGAAGGCGCCGGACGTCGTGGTGCTCACACCCGACGTCGACCTCGACGCCGGGACCACGTTCCTCGGCGTCCTGCGGCGCCGGCACACGATGCCCGTGATCGTGGGTGTCGGCAGTGCCGCACCGGTGGACGCCGTTGCCCTGCTCGACGCGGGTGCCACGGCTTGCGTGGCCTGGCCGTTCCGGGTACCCGAGCTGCTCCCGATCCTGCGCGCCGCCCACCGGACCCTGTCGCCGGACGTGCTGACCGTCGGACCCGTCGAACTGCGGATGTCGGCACACGAGGTCCGGGTGAGCGGAGCGCCGATCGACCTGCCGTTGCGTGAGTTCCAGCTGCTCGCGTTTCTGATGGCACACGCCGGCACGGTCGTCACCCGCCGGCAGATCATCGAGGCCGTCTGGGGCGCCGGCTACGCCGGGGAGACCAACACCCTCACCGTGCACATCGGCCGGCTCCGCCAGCGGCTCGGCGACCACATCGACGAGCCGAAGCTCATCCAGGCCGTCCGCGGACTCGGCTACCGCCTCGCACTGCTGGACGACATGACCGCGACCGCGGCGACCTGATCAGCGGTGCGGCGCGCGCACCGGCCCCGCCGCGACGTCGTCGTCTGCCGTGAACCGGCGTCGCGCCCACAGGCTGACGTACACCAGGCCGACGAGCACCGGCACCTCGATGAGCGGGCCGACGACCCCGGCAAGCGCCTGTCCACTGGTGACACCGAAAACACCGATGGCCACGGCGATGGCCAGCTCGAAGTTGTTCCCCGCGGCGGTGAAGGCCAGCGTGGTAGTGCGCGGGTAGTCCAGACCGATCCTCTTGCCGAGGACGAACGATCCGGTCCACATCACCGCGAAGTACACCAGTAGCGGGAGCGCGATGCGTCCGACGTCGAGCGGGTGGGACGTGATCGCGTCGCCCTGGAGCGAGAAGAGCACGACGACGGTGAACAGCAGCCCGTACAGCGCCACCGGTCCGATCCGGGGGAGGAATCGTGTCTCGTACCAGTCACGCCCCTTGGTACGTTCACCGAAGCGACGGGTGAGGTAGCCCGCGAGCAGCGGGATACCCAGGAAGACCAGGACGTTCGCGACGATTTCCGTTACGGAGACGTCGATCCCGGTCTGGTCGAGGCCGAGCCAGCCGGGAAGCACCTCGAGGTAGAACCACCCGAGCGCACCGAACGCGACCACCTGGAAGACCGAGTTCAGCGCCACCAGGACGGCGGCGGCCTCTCGGTCGCCGCAGGCGAGGTCGTTCCAGATGATCACCATGGCGATGCAACGCGCCAGCCCGACGATGATCAGTCCGGTCCGGTACTCCGGCAGGTCCGGCAGCAACAGCCAGGCCAGCGCGAACATCACGGCGGGCCCGACGAGCCAGTTCAGTACCAGCGACGAGACCAGCAGGCGTCGATCGCGGGTCACGGTGTCGAGGCGGTCGTAGCGCACCTTGGCGAGCACTGGATACATCATCAACAGCAGGCCGCCGGCGATCGGCAGCGAGATGTCGCCGATCTTCACCGCCTCGAGAGCGCTGTTCACGCCGGGGATCCACCGACCGAGTGCCAGGCCGGCGAGCATGGCCGCACCGATCCACACCGGCAGGAACCTGTCGAGGGTCGACAGTCCGCGAGCCGGTCCTTCGGTGTGCCGATTGCCGGTATCGGTCGCGCTCACGGGCATGCCCGGCGCAAGCCGGCGTTGCGGCGTGCTCGCCGCGCAAGGTCTGCGAGCTCCGTCGCGGCGTTGTCGAGCGCGTCTGGTCGCAGCCGGTAATAGGTGAACCGGCCTGCCGGCTCCGCAGTGATCAGTCCCGCCTCCCGCAACACCCGGAGGTGGTGGCTGATCGTCGGCTGCTTCGCCCCGGTCTCGTCCACCAGATGGCACGTGCACAGTGCGCCGTCGGCGAGCATGCCCACGATCTGCGCACGCAACGGGTCGGCCAGCAACTGCGACACATCAAGCGACGTTGATATCAGCACAGGTTGATGCTAGACATCTCGTGAACGGCCGGTCAACCCGCGCCGTTAGCCGACCGAGAAGTGTGCCGGGTCCCATAGACTGATCTCTATGCGAAAAGCTACTGCGGCCGACGAGGTCTCCACGCAGCCGCAGCAGGTGAGCGCGCGCCCCCTCGACCGGGACGACGCCGAGCGGCTCGCTCGCCTCCTGAAGGTGGTCTCCGACCCCACCCGGTTGCAGCTGCTCAGCATGATCAGCGACAGCCCGAGCGGTGAGGCATGCGTCTGCGACCTCACCGAACCCCTCGGCCTGCGGCAGCCGACCGTCAGCCATCACCTGCGGATGATGGTCGACGCGGGCATCCTGCAGCGCGAGAAGCGCGGCATCTGGGCGTGGTATTCGATCGCGCCGGACCGTCTCGCCGCGATCGCCGACATCCTGCGCTGACCTCGACGTGCCACCCGTGGCCACACGGTGGGCTCAGGTGCCCAGGTCGCGGCCGTCGAGGCGCCAGGTGACGATGACGGCCGGCCGGGCGAAGTCGCCGTCGGGCCAGGTCGAGGCGGGCTCGTCGACGGTGGCGCCGTCGAGCTCGCCGGGATGCTGGACGGAGACCACGGCGCTGTGGTTGTCGTCCAGCACGTATGCCGAGGCCTGTTCGGCACCGGGTGGCACGGACAGGAACTGCTTGACGTGGCCGCGTTCCGGGCCGGTGAGCGCGACGGCGAACAGGCCGTCGTTGTAGTTCGCGCCGGCCTGATCGGTCAGGGCGTTGCCGTCGGTGGAGATCCACAGGTTGCCGTGGGCGTCGAAGTCGAGGTTGTCCGGGCAGGAGATCGGCGAGACCTTGGCCTTGTCGTACCCGGCGAAGTAGGTCGACGGGTCGTCGGGATCGCCGCAGACGATCGGCAGGTTCCAGTCGAAGGTCTCGGCGGCGTGATCGCCTCCGGTCTCGGTGAGCTCGAGGATCTGACCGTGCTTGTTGCCGTCGCGTGGGTTCGCTTCGTTGGCGGCGGGGTGCCCGGCTGCGCCTCGGCGGTCGTTGTTGGTCAGCGCGACGTAGATCTTGCCGGTGAGTGGGTTGGGTTCGATGTCCTCCGGCCGGTCCATCTTGGTGGCGCCGGCCCTGTCCGCGGCGATCCTGGTATGCACGAGCACGTCGTCGATCGAGAGGCCCTCGACCATCGACGTCGTGCCGTGCGCCAGTGGGAGCCAGCGGCCGGTGCCGTTGAACGCTCCGTCGCTGGGCAGCGTGCCCGATCCGTCGATCTCGTCGGCGCTGCTGAACGCGAACTGCGCCGCGTAGAGGGTTCCCGACTCCAGGAGGCGGCTGTTGTGCCGGCGGTCCGCGGCGGAGCGGCCGGTCCGGAGCTTTCTGTCCGAGACGAACTTGTACATGTAGTCGAAGCGCTCGTCGTCGCCCATGTAAGCCGCGATCCTTCCGTCCTTGGTGCGGACGATGGTGGCGCCTTCATGCTTGAGTCGACCGAGCGCGGTGTGCTTGCGCGGCGTCGAGTCCGGGTCGTACGGATCGAGCTCCACGATCCAGCCGAATCGGTTGGCCTCGTGCGGGTGTTCGGTGAGATCGAACCGCTGGTCGGCCTTGTCCCAGTGTCGGCTGCCGTCGGGGTAGCGGTTGGTCGTGTCGATGCCGTACCGCGCCAACGTAGGCTTGTCGCCTGTCGGTGTGCCGTCGCCGCCGACGAAGTACTGGTTGAAGTTCTCCTCACCCGACAGCACCGTTCCCCAGGGTGTGATGCCGCCGGCACAGTTGTTGAGTGAGCCCAGCACGGTGACGCCGCGTGGGTCCGCGGCTGTCCGCAGCAACGGTGAGCCGGCCGCCGGGCCGGTGAATCGCATTGGCGTGGTCGCGGTCACCCGCCGGTTGTATCGCCGTCGCCCCTTCCGTAGCTGCCGCCATTCGCCGGTGTCGCCGATGCGCTCGACCTCGACCACGGACATCCCGTGCGCGGCCAGCGCGATGCGGATCTGCTCATTCGAAGCCGCGGCGCCGTCGGTGTAGCCGCGGAACATCAGCTCCTCGTTGGTGTACTCGTGATTCACGACCAGCAGGCCACGGTCACCTCCCCGGTCGAGCGGCAACACGACGAGGAAGTCGTTGTTGTAGCCGAACTGCCGCGCCTGCGCCGCGGCCGTTTGCTTGTCGACATCGAACTCCGGCGCGCCCGGCAGGATCGGGTCGCCCCACCGCGCGAGAACGGAGTAGTCGTAACCGTTCGGCACCAGCACGGCGTCCAGCGTGTTCGGCGGGATCGGCTTGAACGTCAGCCCGCGACCACCAGTGGTCGGGCTCGAGACCGGAGCCGCCGCCGCGGGTGGGGCCGCAGCGACCGTGCCTGCACCGCCCGTCCCGACCACGAACGCGCCGACCGCCGCGGCCCGGAAGATGCCGCGCCGGGATACCCGTGCGGCGACCAGGTCACCGAAGTACGGGTTGTCGGACGTGTTCGGCGCGGGATGCGCGCACGCGTTCCCGCACCGGTACAGGCACGTCATCGCCTGTCGCCCGGCTGGATGGTTCGTGATCGGTAGCAGTCGACGATCGCTGGCGGACGTCATCGGCGATTCCTCTCGGGGTTCGCGGCCTGGCTCGACCTCGCGGCACCCTGGGACGTTAGCAATCACATAGATATTGGTCTATGTATCGTCCGTTGGCCCACAGTCGACGATCGGATGAACGAAACCTGAATTAGCCGCCTGGGGCCTAGACGCTGACATAGATGTACGTCAACGTAGACATATGTCTACGAGTGGCCCTCCGGAGGGATCGCCGCTGCCCCGGGCGACCGCGGAGGAACGCGCTAAGCAGATGCGGGTGCTGGCCGACCCGGTACGGCTGCGGATCCTCAGTCTCGTGCTGACCCATCCCTCGGGCGAGATCCGTCGTGGGGCGCTGTCGGAGGCGTTCGACCTCACTGGGCCCACGGTCAGTCACCATCTCACCGTCTTGTGCCAGGCCGGGTTGCTCGACAGGGAGCGGCGCGGCACGGGCGTCTACTACCGCCCAACGCACCGTGCGCTGGCGAACTATGCGTCGCTGATCGCGCCGGCGGTGACCGACGCGGATCAGCCGGACCTGACGAATGTCCGGCTCATCGAGCCGCCTGACGCACTGCATCGGGCGGTGCTCGACCGGATCGCGCGGCAGCTGGCAGGGCGTTTCGCCGGGGTGTTCTCCGAGCAGACCGTCGCCAGGTATGTGCAGGAGAGCTACGAGATGCTGGCCGCGCGCGCCCGCATCCGGCGCTTCCTGCCGTCGTTGACGGCGAACTTCGCGGCCGAGCGGCTGACCGCCTTGGCTCAGGCCGAAGGGAGGCGTCGAGGCGGATGTCCCGAGGTGCTGTTCGTGTGTGTGCAGAACGCGGGGCGCTCCCAGATGGCTGCCGGCCTGCTCGAGCAGCTGGCGGGTGAGCAGGTGCACGTGCGGTCAGCGGGGTCGGCGCCGGTCAGCGATCTGACGGGAACCGTGTGGCGGGTGATGGACGAGGTCGGTGTGCACATGGGGCGAGAGTTCCCCAAGCCGCTCACCGACGAGGTGGTCCGTGCGGCCGACTACGTCATCACGATGGGGTGTGGGGACGCGTGTCCGGTGTTTCCCGGCAAGCGTTATCTCGACTGGCCGATCGCCGACCCGGCCGGTCGGTCCGTCGAGCAGGTACGCGCGATCAGGGACGCCATCGACGAACGCGTCCATGCGCTCGCGCACGATCTGCTCGGTACGTCGGCGTGACGCGGTTCGTTCTCTTCCCTCGATCCTGGAAGGTGACATGACACGTCTGCTCATCGTCGGTGGCAGTGATGCCGGCATCAGTGCCGGGCTGCGGGCTCGCGAGCTCGATCCGGGCGTCGAGACGACGTTGGTCGTCGCTGATGCCTATCCGAACTACTCGATCTGCGGGATCCCGTACTACGTGTCCGGGGAGGTGACCGACTGGCGGCACCTCGCGCATCGGACTCGGCAGGACCTGGAGGACGCCGGCCTGGAACTGCTGCTCGATCACACCGCCCGTCGCATCGACGCCGCCGCCAGGACCGTCACGGTCACGACGGCGGTCGGCGGCGAGCGAGAGCTGCCGTACGACCGGCTGGTGGTGGGTACAGGTGCCGTGTCCGTTCGCCCACCGATCCCCGGGCTGGCCGAGCTCGGGCCCGACGACGGCGTGCACCTGCTCCACACCATGGGTGACACGTTCGCGGTGATGGAGTCGTTGACCGACGCCGGCCGGAGACGGCCCTGGTGGTGGGTGCCGGGTACATCGGGCTGGAGATGGCGGAGGCCCTGACCACTCGCGGCGTGCAGGTGACGCAGATCGAGCAGCTTCCCGAGGTGCTGCCCACCGTCGACCCCGAGCTGGGTGCGTCGGTCCGTGCCGAGCTCGTCGAGCACAGTGTTGACGTGGTCACGGGAACGCGTGTCACCGGCATCACCTCGACCGGACGCGGCCTGCACGTCGACGGCGAACCAGGGTTCGGTCGTGACGTCGACCTGGTGCTCGTCGTCGTCGGTGTGACCCCGGACACCGCGCTGGCCGAGACCGCTGGCGTCAGGCTCGGGGAGCGTGGCGCGATCGTCGTCGACGACCACATGCGCACCGGCGTGCCGGACGTCTACGCCGCGGGCGACTGTGTGGTCACCCATCACCGGCTGCTCGGCACCACGTATCTGCCGCTCGGTACGACCGCGCACAAGCAGGGCCGGGTGGCGGGGGAGAACGCCGTCGGTGGTGACCGGACGTTCGTCGGCAGCCTCGGCACCCAGGTCGTCAAGGTCTTCGACCTCGCCGTGGCGCGTACCGGTCTGCGTGACCACGAGGCCGCGGGCGTCGGGTACGACCCACTGTCGGTCGGCAGCGTCGCCGACGACCACAAGGCCTACTACCCCGGGGCGCGGCAGATCAGCTGCCGGGTCACCGGAGATGTGCGGTCCGGACGGCTCCTCGGTGCGCAACTGCTCGGGCCGTTGACGACAGCGGTGGCGAAACGCATCGACATCTTCGCGTCGGCCCTGTTCGGCGGTCTCGACGTCGACACCGTCACCGAGATGGACCTCTCCTACACCCCGCCGCTGGGCAGTCCGTGGGACGCCGTGCAGATGGCGGCGCAGGCGTGGACGCGTGACCGTACGGCTCGGCTGAAGAACTCGGTGGAGTACACGGCCCTCCAGGGTTAGGGGGCTCGGTGTCTCAGCCGAACACCAGGCCGAGGAGTAGGTAGACGACGGCGGCGACGGTGCCGGAACCGGGAAGCGTGCACACCCACGCCGTCACGATGTTCCCGGCCACACCCCACCGGACCGCGGACAGCCGCCGGGTCGCACCGGCTCCGGCGATCGCAGACGTGATCGTGTGCGTGGTCGAGACCGGCACACTGAACACGAACGCCGTCGTGTAGAGGACGGCGGCGCCGCTCATCTCCGCCGCGAAGCCCTGTGGTGGGTCGAGGTGAACGATCCGGCGGCCGAGCGTCCGCATGATGCGCCACCCACCGGCCCAGGTCCCCGCGGCAAGGGCGAGCGCGACGGCGACGACGACCCACAGCGGTACGTGGAAGTCGTCCTGCACGCCCACGGTCACCAACGCCAGGACGATGACGCCCATCGTCTTCTGCGCGTCCTGCAGGCCGTGCCCGAGTGCCATCGCCGCGGCGGACATGGCCTGGGCGAAGCGGAACCCGCGAGTCACTCGGCCGGGAGAACGGTTGCGGAAGATCCACATGATGGCGAGCATCACGCCGAACGCGAGCGTGAAGCCGACCAACGGGGAGAGGAGCATCGGGATCACCACCTTCTCCCACACCCCCACCCACTGAACGGCCGTCCCCGACGCGAGCGCCGCCCCGACGAGTCCGCCGATGAGCGCGTGCGAGGACGAGGACGGCAGCCCGAATGCCCAGGTCAGCAGGTTCCAAGCGATGGCGCCCACCAGGGCGGCCAGCACGACGAGCAGCCCACTCTCGCTCGCCGGCGTCGCGATGATGCCGCTGCCGACCGTGACCGCGACACCGGTACCGAGCAACGCGCCGACGAAGTTCATCACCGCGCCCAGGGCCAGTGCCACGCGCGGCGTGAGAGCCCGCGTCGACACGCTGGTCGCAATCGCGTTCGCGGCGTCGTGGAACCCGTTGGTGAAGTCGAACACGAGCGCGACCGCGACGATGATCAGCAGCTCTACCCACGGCACGGTAATCACCGGCCCGGCCAGGAAGGGCGACAAGACATAGACTGCAATCTATGTCTTGGTCGCTGCTCTGCGCCAGTCGCCTGTCACCTCGACCGCCGAGGAATCTGCGTCAGCGTGGACGTGGCATCGTGCGCCGAGCGAGTCGATCGGCGCAGGTCCACTGGGCTCGGTGACTCTCCGGCTCAGGCGGATCGCGGGCTCATGAGGTATGCCGCGCGGGTCAGCAGGTCTATGAGCTCCTCTTGCTGGGCCTCGGTCAGCGTGAGGTCAAGCACCTCGGCGCACCGTGCGGTGGTTGCCTGCTCGGCGTCGTCCAGCTGTTGCTGCTTGCCGTTGCCGTCTCCCCACGGTTGCGGCCAGCCGAACAGCCGGGCGTAGTCCGGTCCACCGTTGAGCATGATCGCTTCGAGCGGGGTCAGGTCTGCGGCGGTGATGCAGGCCACATGTATGCCGCCGCGCCACTCCCGGAGCACGTGGATCAGGAACATCGCCCGGCCACGTACATCGGTAGGTCGGGGCATCGCCTTCCATCCTGCGAACAGGGGCAGTCCCGACACGTCGGCCGTGTCGACCACCTTCTCCAGCAGGTCGCCCAGCCGGCAGGCGTCTGTCTCCGCCATCTCGGCGAGAGTCGTCCTGCCGTAGCTCTCGCAGGCCTCCGTGTAGTAGGCCGCAGCCCGGCGGGCGGGGGCGATCTCCAGCACGGATGGCCACAGGGCATGCACGGCACGCGGTGCCATGAAGCCGAATCCGGCGATCACGACGGACGGGTCTACGTCACCGAGGACGCCACACCGACCGGCGAGGTAGAAGTGCATCCAGTCGTCGTATCCCTTGCCCGCCCCGAAATCAGCGGTCTCCCGTGAGGTCATGAATGCCGCACCAGCGTCGTAGACGATGCGCTTGGTAGCCTCGGCCGTTCTTACGCCGCCGGTCATTGCCGTCGATCCCTTCGACTCAGACAACATTCTTTCTCTTCTGTCTGACCTCACGGACGACCGCGATCCATATCGTCCCGAGTGTGCCGATGGCGAGGACGGGCCAGATAAGGATGTAGATCGTGAGCAGGAACGTTTGCATTTGACAGACCTCCCTCGGCTTCAACCAGGTATCGTCGGAGTGATCTTCGGTTGGGCAACAGTCGGCTCGACCTCGCCTGCCGTCTGGAAATCGCGTACGCGTTTGCCGATAAGCGCGAAGTCGAAATCGTTCCAACTCGTCAGGGTCACGGCAACGCAGACCACGGCGCTAATGCCGTACACACTAAGAGAACCCAGCAGGACCGCATGTTCGCGGAGCATCCCCACGAAGACCGGTATGAAGACGACCGCGGCCACGGAACCAATCGCAATTCCGACCCGACGCCCCAAGAAGCCGAAGGCCATCAGGCCGAGGACCACGCCGCCACCGATCGCGGCGATCAGCTCGTAGAAGACGCCGACAGGTCCGCGCAGGGGCACCAACTCGAAGCGGGCAAGCGGGAACAACACCAGGGCACTTATCACTGCAGCCGTGAACGCCCTGTTCGTCACGCGCTTCCAGTAGCAGCTCACGATCACCGGGAAGACGATGGCGCCCCACAGCGCACCAAGGAACACAACCATGCCAAGGATGCTCAAGTGGAGGCTGGCCAGGATCACGCCGACTGTGGAGACCACGATCATGGTGACACGACCGAGCAACAGCATGACGCGGGGGTTGGGTACTCCTCGCGCAAGGTTCTTGCCGTAGACGTCGGTCATCACGATCGCTGCCAGAGCCGCAAGGTCGGACGTTGTTGTGGATGAGAGTGAGGCCAGGACGAGGAGGAAGAACATCACCACCATGATCGGAGGAAGGAACGCCGACGCCATTTGCGGCACGATGTTGTTGATGTCCCCATCGGCGGGCCGCATTCCGATCGTCGTCGCCATGAGTCCGAGCATGCCCAACCCGATGACGACGGATCCATAGCCGACCGTCGCGGCGATGAAGCTGGACTTGATGCGGTCGGGGCGTACCGCGAAGAGTCGCTGCGAGATGGTCTGGTTGCCGATCGCGTAGGCGAGGACGGCCACGAAAAACGGTGCGCCCTGCTCGAGAATGGCCGTGGTAGAGAGCGGATCGCGCTGCTCGGCGGTGAGCCGGGAGAAATTTTCGACCAGAGCGCCAGGTCCACCGATCTTGAATAGAACCATCGGGATGACAACGACCGCGATGACGATCATTCCGGTGACCTGAATAAAGTCGGCGATGACTGCGGCTCGAAAGCCAGACCACAAGGTGAAGGAGAGTACGCCGACCGCGGCGATGACAACACCGTGCATGAACGAGAGTGGCGACAAGACCGATACGACTGCGCCGGCCGCGGTCAAATTCGTCATCAGACTGATCCCACTGCCGAGCACGTTCGCAACGGCGAGCACGAGCTGGCTGGACTTGCCGTGCCGCGCATGCATGACCTCGCCAAGGGTGTGCGCGTTGGGAGCCAACTGGCGAAAGCGCTGACCGAAGGGGTAGATGAAGAAGATCATCAGGGCGCCCCATAGGCCATAATGGATCGGACCTGACAGTCCGTATTTGTAACCCGACGCCGCGCTGGCATAGAAGGATGCGGCCCAGATCCAGGTCGCCGTCATGCTGGCCGCCGACATGCCGAATCCCAGCGTGCGAGTGGACACCATGAAGGCGTCTGCGCTCTCTCTTCTGCGCCCGATGAGCGACGTCACGAGGAACGTGCCGACGTAGAACACTGCGAGCACAGCGATGGTGACCGGTGCCGAAAGCTCAAAGAAGGGCTGCCGAGTCATGCGTCACAACCTCCATAGGTCCCGGGCCTGTACGGCCGCGCACCGCGCGGCACCCCCGAGCTGGCGCTACCGACCCCCTGGCCAGCGTTGGTCGCTGCGGACAAGGGGGCGGGCCACCCGGCCGGCAGGGGGCCGAGTGGCCCTGACCTCATGCACCAAGGCGCTTCGGCAGGCCCTGTGCGAGAGCGCGGACGTGGTGAGGACCGGTGCCGCAGCAGCCGCCGACGATCTGCACCCCTGCCTGAACCCAGCCCTGCGCCTCCTTGAGGTAGTCCTCGGGTGACAACCCGGAGAAGACCCAGTCAGGTGGTGTCCAGTCCCCAGACTCGGCGTAGACGCCCACCGGCACGTCCGGGAAGTAGCGACGGACGGTCTTGAGCGCATCAGGGATCACGTCCGTCTTGACGTGCATCAGGGTCACGGCGGCCAGGCCCGGGCGCACCTGCGCTTCCGCCAGCTCCATGAACGCGTCCGGGTGGTCTGGATCGTCTTCCGGCATGACGCATGGGGTCAGCCCGTAGGTGCCGAGGTGGCCCGAGGGGACGCGAATGGGGGACATGCCGAGCCACACGGGCAGCCCGGTCGACAACGCAGCCTCGATCGCGGCCACGCCGTAGCTCTCCGAGTCCATCATCTCGAGGGCCAGGAGGTCGACACCGGCCTCCGCGAGGATTTCCGCCTGCTCTCGGAAGTTGGATGAGTTCCTCAGATCGGCACCGGTCTCGGACCCCGTCTCATCCATGGCGTAGGGACAGAAGGACGAGATCGACCCGGCCACCGCCACGGGACGATCTGCGGCGGCGTCACGAGCTTGAAGTGCCGCCTTGACCGCCTGTACGTTCGCGTCCTTTACTCGTTCGCCGAGGCCCGCCGGCTCCAGGCCAGCGCGATTCGTGCAGTGCGTATTGGTAATGATGACATCTGCGCCGGCAAAAATGTAGTCCTCGTGCAGAGCTCGGACCGCATCGATATTCTGGAGGTTGCTGGCACCGCCCCACGCGGTTTCGTCCATCGGAACTCCTCGCCGTTGAAGTTCCGTTGTAGCTGCGCCATCGAGCACAATGACCTCGCCGGCAGAGATCCGCCGGACGAAATCCTCACCGATTCCCATTGTGACTCCTCGCTTGGTTGGTACTCCATTTGTGTCAATGACAAGTCACGAAGACGAGTCGTCGTCCTCGAGCCCGTGCGATAGTGGGATGGTTTGCTGGCCCGAGCCTCTCCACCTTCGGTCGGTCGCGGTGCCGTCACCTGACGTCATTTGTAGCCGTCTACATCAGGTGATCTCATCCCCAGAACTGCCCATGTTCGTGTCTACGGATGGCTAGAACTGCCTATCCGTGGGGAGCAGTCAGGTGAGGCCGTGGGTGAACGCGTAGGCGGTTGCCGCGGCCCGTGAGGACACGCCGAGCTTGCCGAAGATGTTGTTCAGGTGGCGGGCCACGGTGTGATGACTGATGACGAGCTCGGTGGCGATGTCTCGATTGGTCTTACCTACGGCAACCAGGCGCAACACCTGAACCTCACGCTGGGTGAGCTCGGCCGGTGCGTGCGATCCCTCCCCCAGCAGAGCGGCCACGCGGCGAACGTTGTGCACCGAGCCGAGGCGCTCGAATGCCGCGTAGGCTGCCTTCAACTCCAGTTGCGCGCCTTCATGATCACCGGCCTCCCGGCCGGCGGCGGCCATCATCATCCGAGCCTGGGCCGCCTCATAGGGCAGCCCGAGCTCCATCCATAGCGCCCGCGCCCGCTGTAGCTGTTGGAGAACCCGATCTGGGTCGTGCTCCGCGAGCGCGACGGCTCCTCGTGCTGTGATGGCGGTCGCCTGCAGCAGGGCGGTCCCTGACTCCTGCGCGATCGACTCCAGCTCGTCGGCCGCCGTCCGGGCGCAGTCGACGCGATCGACGGCCAGCTCGACCTCCACCTGCGCTGCCAGCAACCGGGTGCGGTCACGGCGGCTGTGTCCCTTCCCGGCCAGTGCGAATCGCAAGGCGGCGGCAGACGCCTCCGCCTTACCCTGGGCCAGGTACAGCAGGGCAAGCCCGGGTTGCGGATCACGACCGAGCTCGTGCGCACGCAGGTAGGCTCGCTCGGCGGCGGGCAGGTCCCCTCTGCGTTGTCGGATCTCACCGGCTACGTAGAACGCTTCCGCGGCGACGCGCGGGTTGTAGAGCAGGAGCTCATCACATGCCCGGTCGGCCTCGAGCGCCGCCTGCGCCCAGGCGCCGCGCAGGTTGAGCACCTCGACCCGGTGGACCCGGCACAGTCCGTGGTACGGCGTCCCGGCAGGCAGCGATTCACACCACGACATCGCCGCCTCGGTCCACTCGGACGCTCTCCGCAGATCAGCAGCGTCCATACACATCCCGAGAGCGAGACAATAGACCCAGCCCGTGACCAGTGCGCTGAGTTCCCCGGCCAGTACCGCGCACATTGCCTCGTCGAGCAGTGCCAACCCCTCGGCGGTTCTGTCCCGCGACAGCAGGACGCCACCCTGAGCCTGGAGACCCAGCGCGACGAGATCGGCGCTGTGGCAGCGCTGCCCGATTTCGATCATCGTGCCGGCCGCGGCCAGCGCCAGGTCCAGATCGCCCCGCTGGTGTGCCAGGTCGGACTCGGCGTAGGCGAGATAGCCGTGCTCTTCGCACTCCGGCTCATCGGAGAGGTGCCGCTGGGCCCGCTGCAACCAGCCGGATGCCACGGCCGATCTGCCGGCCACGTGATGCTCGTAGAACAGCATCCACGCGGAGTGCCCGGCTCGCCGATTGTCCGCGGAAGCCACGTGGGCGGCGTAGGCCCGTTGACGTACGGCAATCGACTCGTCGATTCGGCAGAGCCACCACGCAACGTCGGCGAACGCGTCCAGGTCGTCTGGCGCGAGGTCTGATTGGTCGAGTTCACCGAGCAGGCGATAGGCCTCGACCCACGCAGCCCGCCCTACCGCTTCCCTCGCCCGCTCGACAGCGGCGACATGCTGACCCACGTGCGGCTCCCTTCGCGCCGCCCTCATTGGCGACCGGCCACCGCAGCCACACCACACTCGCGCTAAGCATATTCGCTCGTCGCCGGCCCGTCAGCCACGCTCGCTCGCAGCTGGTCGACGGGGAGGGTCAGTCGGTGACGTCGGCCGACGTCTCGTCAGCGGGCGTGCAGCAGGCGTCGATCCCCTCGGGGCTGAGGGCGGCGAGTGTGGCGAGCAGCTGGACGGGGGCGGCGAGGGCCTCGCAGCACAGGGCGTACACGTTGCTGCGTCCGCGTGGGGTGACGGTGATCAGCTCGTGCTGGCGCAGTGGGGCGAGGTGGTGGCTGACGAGCGTCTGGCTCATGCCGGTGGCGTCGGTGAGCTCCCTGACGGTCCGCGGGCGTTCGGCCAGCAGGAGGACGAGTGTGAGCCGGCTCTCGTCGGCGAGGGCCTTCAGTCGCGGCGCCAGCAGTCGGGCGCGGTCGGCCATCGACGGCAACGAGGCCACGTCGAGGAGGGCGACGTCCAGATCACGTGTCATGTCTCGAGTAAAGCACATGTTGCCATCAACAGCGATTACTGTTTATAGTGACGCTCGTTTGAACCAGTGCTGAGGGCAACGAGGAGGAACGGGTGAACGAGCAGCAGATCACCTCAGGGACGGATCCAGTGGTGGTGATCGGTGCGGGGCCTGTCGGGCTTGCCGCCGCCGCCCATCTGGTCGAGCAGCGGCTGCCGTTTGTGGTGCTCGAGGCCGGCGAGCGGGTGGGCGCATCGGTCCGCCAGTGGGGTCACGTCAGGTTGTTCAGTCCGTGGCGGTTCGACATCGATACGGCCGCTCGCCGACTGATGGACTCCGGCGGTGCCGTCGTGCCCGACGACGGCGGAATGCCGACGGGCGACGACCTGGTCGAGGAGTATCTCCAGCCGCTCGCCAAGCTGCCGGACCTCGCGCCGCACATCCGCTTCGGAGCACAGGTGACGGCCATCGGCCGGCGGGGAGTCGACCGGGTCCGCTCGACAGAACGGGAGTCCGCGCCGTTCGTCGTCCGCCTGGCCGACGGCGAGGAGATCAGGGCAGGCGCGGTGATCGACGCGTCCGGGACGTGGCGGACTCCCAACGTACTGGGCGGCAACGGATTGCCCGCGCACGGCGAACGCGACGCCGCCGCGTGGATCGACCACGCGATGCCGGACGTCCTCGGCGTCGACCGTGACAAGTACGCCGGCCGGCACACCGCAGTGGTCGGCGCGGGACACTCCGCGGCGACGACCTTGCTGGCGCTCGCCGAGCTCGCCGACGTCGCGCCGGGTACTCGGGTCACCTGGGTGATCCGCTCGACCTCGCCCGACCGCGCCTACGGCGGAGGCGCCGACGACCAGCTCCCCGCGCGCGGAGCGCTCGGCTCGGGACTGAGGCTGCTCGTCGACTCCGGTCGCGTCGACCTGGTCGAGGGCTTCGCGGTCGAAGCGGTGCAGCCGCTGACGGGCACCGCTGGTGCCGTCGAACTGGTGGCCACCGGCGCCGACGGCAGGCGTCGTCACCTGGTCGCGGACCAGGTCGTGGCCGCGACCGGGTACCGACCCGACTGGAGCATCGCGACCGAATTGCGCCTGGAGCTCGATCCGATCCTGCAGGCGAGCCGGGCGCTCGCGCCGCTGATCGATCCGAACGTGCACTCCTGCGGCACCGTCTACCCCCACGGGGTCGACGAGCTCACCCATCCCGAGCCCGGGTTCTTCACCGTCGGGGCGAAGAGCTACGGCCGCGCGCCGACGTTCCTCATGGCGACCGGGTACGAGCAGGCACGTTCCGTCGTGGCCGCGTTGGCCGGCGACTGGTCGGCGGCGCGCGACGTCCAGCTCGAGCTGCCGGAGACAGGTGTCTGCTCCGTCACCAACGGGCTCGAGGCGATCACCATCGAGCTCGGTCTCGCCGCTGACGTGCCGGACAGGCTGATGACCGCGACGGCCCGGCACCTGGGCAGCGCCGCCACACCAGCCGAGGCGGTCCTGGTGGCGGCCGACGAGCTCGGTCTCGACCACACCACGGCGCTGCGGTTCGCGGCGTTCGCGGCCGATCAGTCGGACACACGCGCGCCAGAGGACGGCAACCCGACCGGCACGTGCTGAGGTGCCTCTCGCGAGCCGACGCGGCCCGGCCGGTTCCACCCGGCCGGGTCCGCGGCGGGCGCTGGTCGCGTTGTGCATCACCGAAGTCACCAGCTGGGGAGTGCTCTACTACGCGTTCCCGGTGGTGATCTCCACCCTCACCCGAGACACCGGCTGGTCGACCGGCGCGGCCATGGGGGCATTCTCCGCCGGTGCCGTGGTGTCCGCCGTTGCCGGCGTCTGGGTCGGGCGGTTCATCGACCGTCACGGGCCACGGGGGATCATGACCCTCGGTTCGGCGACTGGTGTTCTCGCAGTGCTGGCGATCGCGTGGGCTCCCACGCTGCCTTGGTTCTACGCGGCCTGGGTGCTGGCCGGTCTCGCCCAGGCGGCCGTCCTCTACCCGCCCGCCTTCACTGCCCTGACCCGCTGGTACGGACCGCACCGGGTCGGCGCGCTCACGGCCCTGACCCTGCTCGGCGGACTCGCCAGCACGGTGTTCGCCCCGCTCACCGCGGCGCTCCTCGACGTGGCCTCCTGGCGCGAGACCTACGTCGTCCTCGCGGTCGTCCTCGGCGCCGTGACGATCCCGCTGCACGCATTGTGCCTGACGCCGCCATGGCCCGAGGCTCCACGCCCGAACCGCTACGAACCGACGAACGGAAACGCCCGCACCGTCGTGCGCGGTCGTTCCTTCGCCTTCTTGACGATCACGATGGCCCTCGGCGCATTCGGCATGTACGCCGCCACCGTCAACCTCGTCCCGCTGCTCGCCGAGCGAGGCGTAAGTACCCGGCTCGCCGCCATAGCCCTGGGTCTCTGCGGTGCAGGACAGGTTCTCGGGCGCCTCGCCTACAGTCCCTTCGCTCGGCGCACCACACCCCGGACCCGGACAGCGGGCGTCCTCGCGGCCGGCGCGGTCAGCGTCCTCGTCCTCGGGCTGCTCCCCGGCCCCGTTACCGCACTCATCGGAATCGCGATCCTGGCCGGCGTCGTCCGCGGAGCCCACACGCTGGTCCAGGCCACCGCTGTCGCCGACAGATGGGGCACCCACGCCTTCGGCCATATCAACGGCGTCTTCAGCGCGCCGACCACCGCGCTCGTCGCTCTCGCGCCCGCTGCCGGCGCGCTGCTCGGCGACCTGTTCGGTGGCTTCCCCACCGCCTACACGATGCTGGCGGCCCTCACCCTCGCAGCTGCCACGCTCGCCATCTGGTCGACAGATGGACCGGTGGACAGCGCGCTACGAGCGCCGCCGCATGGGCGGCGTGACCTACGGAGGACGTAGCAACTGAAGCACGGCGACCACGGTCATGGGGGAGTGGATCGACCAGGCCGCGATCACGGCTACACCACCGGCCATAAGACCGACTACCTCGGTGACGCCCTGTCGCCGGTCCGGCTGCTCTGCCGAATCCGCCGCCATCGTCAGCTTCCTGGAATATCCCGATCGATCTGTCAAGTCGCACGCCGACAGTTGCCGCGCAAGCTGGCGGCATGTCGACAGGTCAATCATCGTTTCTGACGGCTCGTCGGTGTGCTGAACGCGAGGTCGCAAGCCCTTCCTCGGCCGAGTTGTGGTGCGGGTCATGGTGCGAAATACCGGTGACCGGTGGGGTTCAGGCGGTGGTCGGGGTTGGCGGTGAGGACGTTGTCGCAGGTAGATGGTCTGGTCGCGGAAGAGAGCAGTTCTCATAATGAATAGGTGGTCGGTTCGATTCCGACAGGCGGCTCAGACCGAAACCGCAGGTCAGGGGCTATCTTCCCCGGCCTGCGGTTCGTCGTTTACGGCCACTCAGTCGAGATCGAACTCGTTGCCCTCGATGTCCTGCATCACGAGGCACGACTCGTCGTCGCCATCGGCAGGCAGTAGTCGCACGCGTACCGCGCCGAGCGCGACCAGTCGTGCGCATTCGGCCTCAAGTGCGGCCAGGCGCTCTTCACCCAC
>WHST01000113.1 GCA_009379955.1 Streptosporangiales bacterium
CCCCTCACCGTGCCGTGACCCGGTCGGGGTGCCCCTCACCGTGCCGTGACCCGGTCGGGGTGCCCCTCACCGTGCCGTGACCCGGTCGGGGTGCCCCTCACCGTGCCGTGACCCGGTCGGGGTGCCCCTCACGGGTTCGGTGACGCGAGCTCCTTGTTCGCCCACGGCCCCTCCGACGGCGCGTACATGTGCCGGCCGAAGTAGCCGGCGATCTCGGGGAGCAGGGAGGCGTCCCTGGTGAAGAAGACGTAGCGCTTGCGCTTGCCGCCGTAACCGGTCGCGACGAGCGGGAGCCGAAAGTCGATGTGGTGGCCGTTGGCGCGGGCGATGTGCACGAGGGCCTCGGGGGTGTAGTACGCGGTGTGGCCCTTGATGAAGACGTACCTCTGGTGCTCCAGGTCGCCGCCCTCGTAGATGTTGGTGGAGCAGACCAGCAGGCCGCTCTCGTCGACGAAGTCGAGCAGGCGGGGGAACTCCTCTGCGGGGTTGGGGAAGTGCTCGATGACCTCGCAGGCGATCACGACGGAGAACCTGCGTGACGGCGGCTCGTTGATGTCGACGAACTCGGCGTCGTCGCGCAGGTGCATCACGTCGCCGATGGCCACGTCGCGCACCCGAGGCAGTTCGGCGATGTGTCGGTTGTCGAGGCTGCGGCCCGCGCCGTAGACGAGGACGTCGAGGTCGTCGCGCTTCAGGATCTGCGCGGCCATCTTCGCCATGTGGAACTCGCGGCCCTGCCGCGTCTCGGTGCCGACTCGCGCTCGCATCGGGAACTTCTCCAGACCCTCGAGGTTGCGGTAGTCGCGGGTGTTGTCCGGGTTGCCGACGTGACCACAGCTGCGACAGATGCGGACGACGCAGACCCATGTCGGGTCCTTGACGAACCTGATCGTCCTGCGCCGCGGGCGGCCGGTGCCGCAGACCAGGCAGGTCTCGGTGGGGTCGCCGGCGTCCTCGGCCCGGTCGCGCAGGTGCTTACGGACGGCGGCGACGTACCGTTTCCTGGTGGACGGCCGGGCGAGGCCGACTGCCGCTCGCGCGGCTCGGCGTGCCTTGCCCTGCAGCGTGCCCCGGTCAGATGCCGCTGACATCCGCCGACGCTAACACGCGCCGCCCCTATTCTCGCCCCAGCTCTTGCCCGCGCGTGCGGCTATCAGACGTCGACGGCGGGCGTCGGGACCGGCGCCGGCCGGTCGGCGTCTCGACCGGATGCCAGGCTGATCGCGACGTAGACGACGAGCGAGACGGGGATGGCGATGACGGCGCCCGCACCCGGCGCGAACGGCGGGGCGTTGAGCCAGTACACGGCGAGCACGACGCCGACGAGCGAGCTGATGAGCGCGGCGCGGCCGGAGCCGCGGCGCCACAGCAGTCCGCCGTACAGCGGCACGAAGCAGGTCGAGCCCCAGATCACGAACAGGCTGAGCGTGGCGACCGCCAGCAGCGGCAGGTCGGCGAGCGAGAGTACGAACGCGACGGCCGCGGCGACGAGGACCGTGCACCTGGCGCCGTAGACCGAGACCCGTTCAGTACGGTCCGCGGCCGCGCCACGCCGTTGCATCAACGGCTTGATCACGTCGTTCGACACGATCGTGCTGATGGTCAGGATGTACGAGTCGCACGCGGCCGTGATGCCCGACAGCAGCGCGAAGATCATGATCCAGCCCATCCACGAGGGCGCGATCTCGCTGAAGAACAGGGGGAAGGCGGCGTCGCTGTTGGCGAGCTTCGGCAGCTGCGTCCTGGCGGACAGGCCGATGAGGTTGAGCGCGAGGTAGACCACGATGATCGCGAGCCCGGGCAGCCCGAGCGTCCATCCCGCCACGCGCGCACGCTTGCCGGACAGCGCCTGCGCGCCGAAGTCCGCGCGGCACGCGACGCCGGCCATCCAGCCCATGCTCGTGCCGAGCAGGATGCTCCAGGTGAGCGCGCCGTCGCTCGTCGCGGACAGCAGTGTGGGGTCGACGGCGCGTACGTCGTCGAGCAGTGCGCCGAAGCCGCCGGCCGTGGCGACGGCGATCCCCGCGCCGAGCAGCACGACCACCAGGATGACGACGGCCTGCACGCTGTTGATGAGCGAGGTCACGCGCATCCCGCCGAGTGCGACGTAGCCGATGAGCGCGACCAGGATGATCAGCTCGGAGAGCCAGACCGGGAGCCCCGCCACGCTGTTCAGCAGCACGCCCACGCCGACGAGGTTGAGCATCAGGTAGAGCGTGTAGATGGCGACGAAGACCATGCCGAACCACGCGCGCATCGAGTAGCTCTTGTACCGGGCGCCGACGAACTCCGGGATGCTGCTGACGTGCCACTGGTGCAGCTTCTTCGACACCAGCGCCAGCGGGAAGTGCCCGAGGATGGTGCCGAAGAAGAACGAGATCATCGCGAACCCGCTCGCGTAGCCGTACCCGGTGAAGCCGATGAGCGAGACGGCACTGAGGTACGTCGCGATGTTCATCAGCACCAGGCGTGGCGCGCCGAGCTGGCGGGACGCCACCGCGAAGTCGTGCGTGCTCTCCGAGCGGTGCCTGCGCGACAGCAGGAACCCGATCACGAGGAGGAGCACGAAGAAGACGAGTGCGCTGACCGTGTAGTAGGCGTTGACGTTTTCCACGCTGTCTTCTCCCTGTCAGCGGTCGGAGCGGGAGTCCCTGGTGACGTAGAGCGCGACGACGAGCGTCAGCACTCCGACGACGACGTTGACCACCAGCCAGGCCACGGTCTCCGGGGGCATGCCGTCTCACCTCCTACGGTGTCGTGTCACGGTCTTTCGTCCAGGCCGGCGATGCCGAGCAGGTTCATCACCTGCTCGACGATGTCCGGGACCCAGGCCCGCACCTCGGCCTCCTGTCGGCCGCCCAACGGGTGGGGGGCCTCCACGATGCGCAGCTGCGGAGTGCCCGCGGCAGCGACCAGGGTGTGGGCCATCTGCACGAACGGGGTCGTGCAGAACAGGACCACGGGTATGCCAGCCCGCTCGAACCGAGCGGCGTCGCGGCAGCTCCACGACGTGCAGGCGCCTCAGTCACCACTCCCGGTGAAGATGAGGTTGGCGGTCGCCGCGAGCCGTTCGCGCACGTCCTCGTCCATGCCTTCGGCCGCGCTGCCCTTGCGTTCGAACGTGAGGCGCATGCCGCCCGCCCGCTCGCTCACCGCGCGGGCGACGTCCTCCATCAGCAGCCGTGCGTTCGGCTTGGTGTTGTCCAGCACGGCGAGCACGCCGCCGGCGAGGTCGATCACCTCGGTCTTGACGTCGTCGCCGAGATCGGGCGGCCTGCCCAGTGGACTGAACACCTTGACGGTACGAGTCATCGATTCTCACCTCCGGGATCGGAGCGACCCTGGTCGACCGCGAGCGTCACGGATCGCGTGATGCCGAAACTGTGCAGCACGCTGGAGTGCTTGCCCGGCCCGCCCGTGACCACGATGCGGAAGCCGTCGGGCGAGTCCGCGTACGGGAGCTCGGCGTCGTCGTCGGTCTCCGCGTTCTTCCACGCCGGCCAGGACTGCATCCCCCACATGCCGCCGAGCTTGAAGTCGGCGAGGCGCATCCGCGCGTGCTCGTACAGCCACATCTGCACGTCGCGTGGTCCGAAGCCGGACGCGGCGATCGTGGCGGCGTGCTCGGGACCGAGCGCGACGAAGATCTCGCCGCCGCTGTAGTGCGCGTTGTTCGCGCCGAGCACCGTGACGGTCGATGCGATCACCGACAGGATGCCGACGGCGTCGGTGCTGACGTGGTCGTTGACGTTGTGCGGGTTCTCGCAAGCGACGACGGTGACCGCGCTGTCGGTGCTCGCGAGGCCCGGGTACGTCGTCGGGTAGGTCGGCCACGGGCTCTCGGCGGCGTTCTCGGCGATGCAGAAGCTGTACTTGCTCGGCTGCCCCTGGGTCGCCCGGTCGCGTGCCCCAGGACGCGCGCCGCCGATGTTCATCAGGCAGAGCCGGACCGCGCGGCCGACCGTCGCGTTCGCGCGGTTGCCGGGTCCGAACGTACCCGCTCCCGCATTGAAGCCGAGCTCGGTGACGGCCGGACCGTGCACGATGACGAGCGGAGCGCCCGGGTGGGTGGTGGCCTGCAGGCCGTTGAGGTTGAACGGCGCCTCGATCATCGCGCGCACGGCGGTGAGGACGATCGGGAAGACCTCGGGCGGACACCCGGCCATCGTGGCGTTGGCCGCGACCTTCGCCGGGGTCACGATGCCGTCGCCCGGAGGCATCAGGCCGAGCTCGTCGTCCGCGCCGGCGTCGACGCGCTCCAGCATCGCGGCGACCCTGTCGCTCGTCGGAGCGAGGGCGGGCAGCCCGTCTCCCCAGTCAGAACCCGGCTGCTGCGTCAGGAGTCCCGCATCGTCGACCGGAACGTCGATCCAGTCGTCGGTGGCGCCGAACGTCATCGTCATCGCGCATACCAGTTCGTATATACGAACATTTGGTCCTGTTTACGAAAACGAGGTTCACACGAACGGGGGACTGCGTCAATGCTTGCAGACAGAATTGACGGAGTCATGGAGCGCACATGAGTGAGCCCGCCGCACCTCTCGACCCCGCGGGACTACGCGTCGTCACCGCGGGTGGGTCGGCCGACGACGCCGTGACCAGGCTCGACCGGCACGGTCTCGGCGACGGCCTGCCGGTCGTCCCGCCGACGCGTCCGCGGGTGACGGCGATGCTGGCCGGACGCGCGCCCGACGAGCCGGTCACCGAGCTCGTCCCGCTGCCGTACGCGACCACGGTCGAGGACGTCGCCCTGTGCGCGGTGCTCGCGGGATGCGAACCGGGAGCGCTTCCGTACCTCGTGGCGGCGGTCCACGCCGTGGCCGCACCGGAGTTCAACCTGCTGGGCATCTCGACGACGACGGGCAACGCCGCCGTCGGCGTCGTCGTGCACGGCGACGGCCCGCCGCGGTACGGATTCGACACCGGCGCGAACTGCCTCGGCCCGTCGCGGGTCAACGCGGGCTTCGGTCGCGCCCTCGCGCTGGCGTGCCGGCTGCTCGGCGGCGCGGTGCCCGGCGTGCTGGACATGGCGACGCTCGGCCAGCCCGCGAAGCTCGCCCTGTGCCTGGCGGAGGGCGAGGTCCCGTCGGGATGGACCTCGTGGCATCGGTCCCGCGGTTGCGCATCCGGCTCGGAGGCCGTGACCGTCTTCGGCGCCGCGGGCCTGCTCGAGGTGGCCGACACCTGGAGCGACAGTGCGCGTGGCCTGCTCGAGTCGCTGGCGTCGGCCACGCCCCTGCCCGCCGCCGTCAGCGCGAGCGGCGAGCTCGTCGGTGGTGGCCAGCAGCTGTACGTCCTGCCACCTGAGTGGGTGGTGCGCCTGGTGGCGGAGGGCTGGACCCGGGAGTCCGTGGGCGCCTTCCTCTACGAGCACGCGGTGCTCGCCGTCGACCGGCTGCCTGCCGGCGCAGCGTCGCGGCTCACCGACCGGGCGAGGGAACGCGGCGTGCTGCGGTGCGCGGCGTCGCCGGACGACTTCCTCCTGGTGTGCACGGGCGGCACCGGCGTCAAGGCCGCGTACCTCCCGTCGTGGCCGGGGGGATCGCGGGCGGTCACCCGACCGGTCGTCTGATCACCGTTGCGTACGACGAAAGTGAGGAGGTGACCTGTGAAGCCCACCAACGACGAGCTCGACGACCTGCTCGCGCCGATGCGTGAGGCGCTCCGCGCCGACGGCGCGGACGTCCAGGTCGTCGACTGGGACGAGCACCGGCTGTCGATGCGGCTGGTGCTCGAGTCGGTCGACTGCGAGGAGTGCGTCCTCCCGCGCGAGAGCCTCGAGCAGACCATGCTGGCGATGCTGCGGCCCGGGTACGCCGGTCTGCGTGACGTGCGGCTGAGCGATCCGCGAGAGCCGGAGTCCGGGTCCGCGTGAGGTACGACATCGCCGTGCTCGGTGGCGACGGCGTCGGACCGTCGGTCGTCGCGCAGGCGGCCAAGGTCCTCGCCGCCGTCGAGGAACGGTGGCCGCACCGCTTCGTCCTCACCGAGCACGCGGTCGGGGCGGCGGCGCTGGCGGCCGATGGCACGAGCCTGCCGGCTGCGACGCTCGACGCGGCGCGCGCGTCCGCGGCGGTCCTGTTCGGTGCGGTCGGCGACCCGGCACTCGACCGGTCGGCGGGGGAGGAGAGCCCGACCGCGGCGTTGCTCAGGCTCCGGCGCGAACTGCGTCTCCACACCGGGATCCGGCCGGTGGCGTTGCCCGGCGAGCTGGCCGACCTGGCGTCGCTGCGGGTGGCGGAGGACAGGTCACCGATCGACCTCGTCATCGTCCGTGACCTGTCGGCCGGTCTCTTCCACGGCATCCCCCGCGGGCGGCGGTGGTCGCAGGCGGGCGTCGAGGAGGCGTTCGACACCATGAGCTACACGACGACGGCGATCGCGCGCACGGCATGCACCGCGTTCGAGATCGCGCGGCGGCGACGGGCGTCCGTCGTCTCCGTCGACCAGGCCAACGTGCTCGAGAGCTCGGCCCTGTGGCGCGAGGAGGTCACGAGGACCGCGGCGGAGTACCCGGACGTGCGCCTCGAGCACGTCCTCGTCGACAACTGCGCGAACGAGCTCGTCCGCCGGCCGGACCGTTACGACGTCATCCTCACCGACGGGCTCTTCGGCGGGATCCTGAGCGACGAGGCGGGCGCGGTCACGGGGTCGATCGGCATGCTCGCCTCGGCCAGCGTCGGCGACGGCCCGGGCATCTTCGAGCCCGTGCACGGCTCGGCGCCCCGGCACGCCGGCCGGGACGAGGTCAACCCGATCGGGACGATCCGCGCGCTGGCGATGCTCCTCGACCTGGCGCTGGGGCTGAGTGACGCGGCGCGGGCCGTGGAGGAGGCGGTCGTGCGTACCGTTGCCGCGGGCCACCGCACGTACGACATCGCGGCTCCCGGCGGCCGCGTCGTCGGCACCGACGCCATGGGCGACGCGATCGCGGCAGCCGTCGCCCGTCCCTGACACGGAGCGCGCGCCTCCCGTACCGATGGCTTCCGGTCCGCGGGTCGGCGCTGTTACGGTCAGCGCGTCCGGGTCCACGCCTGCCCGGTCGGCGTCCCTGCCGCCTCGTCACCGTTTGTCCGCATCGTCGCCGACCGGTGGGCACAGCACGAAGGAGTGCACCGTGCAGCGCAGCACCGATCGAATCCTCACGACCCACACCGGCAGCCTGCCTCGGCCCGACGAGCTCGAGGAGGCGATGCTCGAGACGCTCGCCGGCAGGAAGCACAGCGATCCCGACCGGGTCGCGGTCCTCGTGCGCGAGGCCACCGCGGGGGTGGTGCGGAAGCAGGCGGACGCCGGCATCGACATCGTGAACGACGGTGAGTACGGCAAGCCGTCGTACTCGACCTACGTGACCGACCGTTTGAACGGCTTCGGCGGCGAGTCCGACCCGCTCGTCATCTCCGACTTCACCGACTACCCGGGTTCCGAGCGGAGCCTCGCGAGCGATCCCGCGTACACGCAGATGGCGCGACCCGCATGCGTCGAGCCGGTCACCCGCAGGGACGACGCAGACGCGGCCGCGCAGACCGACATCGCACTGCTCAAGAGCGCACTCGAGGGCGTCGACGTGACAGGTGCGTTCATGACCGCGGTGTCACCCGCGACGATCAGCATGTTCATGCAGAACAAGTACTACCCCGACGTCGAGTCGTACCTCTCCGCGCTGGCCGACGCGATGAGGCCCGAGTACCAGGCCATCATCGACGCCGGCTTCGACCTCCAGATCGACGCGCCCGATCTCGGCTGCGGACACGTCCTCTACGCCGGAGCCGACCACGACGAGCTCAAGCGCAACCTCGCGCTGCACATCGAGATCCTCAACGCCGCGCTCGACGGCCTGCCATCGGACCGGATGCGTATGCACGTGTGCTGGGGCAACTACGAGGGGCCGCATCACTACGACATCGAGTTCAAGGAGATCGTCGACATCGTGCTGCGCGCCCGACTCGACGGCCTCGTCGTCGAGGGTGCCAACCCGCGGCACGAGCACGAGTGGCAGGTCTGGGAGGACGTACCGCTGCCGGACGGCAAGCTGCTCATGCCGGGCGTCATCGACTCGACCAACAACTACATCGAGCATCCGGAGCTGATCGCGCAGCGCCTGGTGCGGTACGCGAAGGTGGTCGGGCGGGAGAACGTCCTCGGCGCGAGTGACTGCGGGTTCGCGACCATGGTGGGCATGCGCGGCACCGCGCCGTCGGTCGCCTGGGGCAAGCTGGAGTCGCTGTCGGCCGGAGCGCGTCTCGCGACCGAGCAGCTCTGGTAGCAACGGTCCCCGCCGCCTTTACCCGTGAACGGCACCCTCACCGTGCTCTGACACGGTGAGGGTGCCCCTCACGGGTTCGCCGTGACGACCGCCAGGACGAAGGAGACCACGTGGGCCACCCACCAGCCGCGTACCAGGCCAAGGCCGGCAGCATCCTCGACGTCGACACCGCGTTCTACGACGCGCTCGCCGGTGACGTGGCCGGGCGGGAGCTCGTCGAGCGGTTCGTCCTCCCGATCCGCTCCGGCCGGGCATGGGAGGTGCCGGCGGGACACCTGTGCCGGGTGCTCACGCCCGAGGGCCCGCAGGTCGGCGACTTCAACGTGTGGAACAGGCACAACCCGCGCGAACGGCTGTGGGCCGCGCGCACCCGGCAGCTCCAGAGCGCGCACGTCACCCGGTACGACCGGTTGTGGTCGAACCTGCCGTACCTGCGTCCGCTGCTGACCGTCACGAACGACACCCTGGAGTCCTACGGCGAGGACGAGGACGGCGGTCGCGTCCACGACCTGCTCGGCACACGGTGCGACCCGTACGTCAACCGCATGCTCAGCGGTGAGGACTTCGATTTCCACTGCCACTCGAACCTCACCAGAGCCGTGCTGCCGTACGGGCTGACCGAGCTCGACGTGCACGACGTCCTCAACATCTTCCAGTGCACCGGTCTCAACGACGAGGACCGCTACTACATGAAGCCGTGCCCGGCGCAGCCGGGCGACTTCTTCGAGTTCTTCGCGGAGCTCGACCTGCTGTGCGCGCTGTCGACGTGCCCGGGCGGCGACCTCTCCGTCCCGCTGTGGGGACCTGACGCACGCGATCCGATCGACGTGTGCCGGCCGCTGGCCGTCGAGGTCTACCGGCCCGACGTCGAGCGCCTCCGCGGGTGGACCTCACCGCCGACCGCGGCGTACGGGGGACTGCACGGTATCGCGATGCCGGCCTGGTCGGAGCGCTCTGCCGACAGCGAATCTGCCGTGGGCCGAGAACCCTGACGTAGCAAGGCCATCGGGCCGACAGTGGAGACCACGACGACCGTCGTGCACACCACGAGGAGGCCCGATGACCGAGGACGACAGCACACCGTCGACGAGATTCGACGATCACCTGGCCGCGCAGCTGCTCACCCAGCGGATCGTCTTCCTCGGTACGCAGGTGGACGAGGTCTCCGCCCACCGCGTCTGCGCGCAGCTGCTCCTGCTGTCGGCGGAGGACCCGCGTACCGACATCAGCCTGTACGTCAACAGCCCAGGCGGATCGGTGACGGCGGGGCTCGCGATCTACGACACCATGCGCCTGATTCCCAACGACGTGTCGACGCTCGCCATGGGGCTCGCCGCGAGCATGGGGCAGTTCCTCGTGACCGTCGGCACGGCAGGGAAGCGCAACGCGCTACCGAACGCGCGCATCATGATGCACCAGCCGTGGTCCGGCATCGGTGGGACCGCCGCGGACATCGCGATCCAGGCCGAGAACCTCGAGTTCACCAAGACGGCGATCGAGCGCATCACCGCCGAGCACACCGGCCAGACCGAGGAGACGATCTCGCGCGACGGCGATCGGGACCGGTTCTTCACGGCGGAGCAGGCGAAGGAGTACGGCATGGTCGACCGCGTGCTCGAGACGCTCGACGACGTGCGTCCCGGCGGGCCGCCGCGACGGATCGGACTCTGACATGAGCCAGTACACGATCCCGACCGTCGTCGAGCGCACCCCGCAGGGCGAGCGGGCGTTCGACGTCTACAGCCGGCTGCTGTCGGAGCGCATCATCTTCCTCGGCACCGAGATCGACGACGGCGTCGCGAACGTCGTCATCGCGCAGCTGCTCCATCTCGAGTCGTCGAGCTCCGACCGGGAGATCGCCGTCTACATCAACTCGCCGGGTGGCTCGGTCACGTCGCTCATGGCGATCTACGACACGATGACGTTCGTCAACGCACCGATCTCGACGTTCTGCGTCGGGCAGGCGGCCTCGACCGCGGCCGTGCTGCTGGCCGGGGGAGACCCGGGGCGGCGGCTCGTGCTCGAGCACTCCCGGGTGCTCCTCGGTCAGCCCGCGAGCGGCGGCACGCAGGGGACGGTGTCGGACCTCAGCCTGCAGGCCAAGGAGATGCTCAGGATCCGCGAGCAGGTCGAGGAGGTGCTCGCCAGGCACACGCACCACGACGTCGCGACGCTGCGCGCGGACATGGACCGCGACAAGATCTTCACCGCGCGCGAGGCCGTGGCCTACGGGCTCGCCGACAAGGTGCTCAGCCGGCGGAACGCGGCCGCCGCCTGACGTGCGGACGCTCAGGCGGCGAGGCTCAACCGGGCCTGGGTGTGCTGCTGGGCCGGCTGCGCGCGCTCGACGCGGACGAGCTCGCGGTGGGTCAGGGCGAGGAGGTCGGCGAGCCTCAGCCCGAGGGCGTGCGCCGCGGCCTGGAGCACCTCGGACGAGGCCTCCTTGCGGCCACGCTCGAGCTCGGAGAGGTAGGGCATCGAGATCCTGGCCTCCTCGGCGACGTCCTTGAGCGTGCGCTCCTGCGCGAGGCGCTCGCGGCGGAGGACGTCGCCGACGACGTCCCGCCAGAGCGGTTCTCTGCTCGCCGGAGCCGGACGCAGGGGGATGACGCGGGCGTCGTCGGGCGCGTGATCGGTCACCGTCTCAGGGTAGGAGAGTCGACGCTCCGCGGGGAGCGGGCGGCGTTCTGCCCTCAGCGAATATGATCACCGGGGACCTGATCGAGGAGATGTGGGTGGCACTGGTGAGCCCGACGCCGTTCGGCACTCCCACGGCGCGGGTCCCCGAACCGGCCGCGGGGATCGACGCGGTGCGCGGTGACCGGTCCACCGGCTGGACGTCGCAGACCCGTTCCGAGGTCCTGGCCAGGAACGGCATGGTCGCGACCAGTCAGCCGTCGGCGGCGCAGGCGGGCCTGCGGGTGCTGCAGGACGGCGGCAACTCCGTCGACGCCGCAGTCGCCACCGCGGCGGTGCTCGGGGTCGTGGAGCCGTACAGCGCAGGTCTCGGCGGCGACGCGTTCGTCCTCCACTACTCGGCGAAGAGCCGCGAGCTGTACGGGCTCAACGCGAGCGGGTGGGCGCCGAAGGCGTGGACGCCGCGGTACTTCGCCGACCGCGGGCACACGGCCGCGACCGGGATGCCGCCGCACGGTCCCGACAGCGTCACCGTGCCCGGCGTCGTCGATGGCTGGTGCCGGTTGCTCGACAGGTTCGGCAGCAGGAGCCTCGCGTCGGTGCTGGTGCCGGCGATCGCCTACGCCGAGGACGGCTTCCCCGTCACCGAACGGATCCGTCACGACTGGGCCGCCGAGGAGGGCCTGCTCCGGCGCGACGCCGACTCCGCGAGCACGTACCTCGTCGACGGCGGCGCACCGGCTCTGTACTCGGTCTTCCGCAACCCGTCGCTGGCGCGGGCGTACCGCACACTCGCGCGGGACGGCCGCGACGCGTTCTACACCGGCGACGTCGCCCGCGCCGTCGTCGACAAGGTCTCCTTGCTCGGCGGGTCGATGACCGCGGCCGACCTCGCGGAGTTCCGCTCCGAGTGGGTCGACCCCGTGCACGTCGACTACCGCGGCTACGACGTGCACCAGATCCCGCCCAACGCCCAGGGGTTCGCCACGCTGGTCATGCTGAACGTCCTGGAGCAGGTCGACGCCGTGCACGGGACGAGCCTGCGCGGGCTCGGGCCGCGTTCGCCACTGTTCTGGCATCTGCTCGTCGAGGCCAAGAAGCTCGCGTACGACGAGCTGCACCGGCACAACGGCGATCCGCGCTTCGTCGACGTGCCGCTCGACCGCCTGCTCTCCAAGGCGTACGCGAAGGAGCTGTGCCGGAGGATCGACCTCCACCGTGCGACGCCGCCGAAGGAGCGCGGCGCCGTCGGCGGCGGCACCGTCTACCTCACCACCGCCGACCGGTGGGGCAACATGACCTCGTTCATCTACAGCGTCTTCCAGGCCTTCGGTTCCGCCATCACCGTGCCCGGATACGGGTTCCCGCTGCACAACCGAGGCGCGCTGTTCGACCTCGACACCGACTCGCCGAACATCGTCGCCGGCCGCAAGAGACCGTTCCACACCATCATCCCCGCGTTCGTCACCAGGGACGGCCGACCCGTCCTGTCCTTCGGCAACATGGGTGGGGCGGCGCAGCCGCAGGCGCAGGCCACCGAGCTGGTCAACATGATCGACCTCGGCATGAACCTCCAGGCCGCCGTCGACGCCGCGCGTTTCAACCACCGTCAGGACGACGACACCCTCCAGCTCGAGCCCGCGCTCCGCGAGGTCGTGGGACCGCGAATGGCGGACATGGGACACCACCTGATCGACGCCTCCATCGAGAGCATGGGCGGATATCAGGCCATCCACTTCACGCCGGAGACCCCTGGCGACTGGCCTGGCAGCGTCGGGCGCGACGGTCCGGTCAACGGCGTGTACCGCGCGGCGTCGGACCACAGGAAGGACGGCGCGGCCGTCGGTTGGTGACAGGTTCGAGAGAGGTGTGCGTGTGGACGGTTTGTCGAGGCGCGGCGGTCGCGGGAGCCTGCGCGCAGCGTTGCTCACGTTGGTCCTGGCGAGCGGCCTGCTGGTCGGTGGTCCGTCGGTGGCCTCGGCGGCCACGCCTCCTGGGGGTGAGGTGTCGCCCGCGCCTATCACCACGCAGGATCTGCGGTCCGGCGCTGCTCCGTCCGGGCTCACCGTCAACTCCAGGTTCGCGCCGCCGGAGGGGGCACGCGCGGCGCGGCGACCGTTCGTCGGCACGCTACGCCTCGACGGCGCGCCGATGACGATGCTGACCGATGCGCCGGGGGGAGTGACGGATCCCGTCCTCGGCAAGGACACGACGTACTTCCCCGACGTGTCGCTGTCGTTCTTCACCTACCGGGACCAGTTGGTGCCCACCACGCAAGGCGTGGTGCGCAACGGGATTCTGCCCGGCACCCATAGCTTCTGGGACGTCGTCGTCCAGCCGGGTCGCGTGTGGGCCGATCCCGGCGGCCACGGCTGGAACCGGGCGTCGTTCCCGTTCGCGCTCGTCAACTCCCTCGAGAACGAGACCCACACGGGCATCGCCGTGTTCCTCTACCGCGGGAGCACAGTGTCGCCGGTGCGGTTCCAGGTCGTCCAGCAGACCTCGCCATGGTACGTACCGGAGTTCTTCAGCGCGTGGGGTGTGAGCGGCGCCGAGTACGAGCCCGGCGGGATCAGCGGGCTCGGCGCGCGCAAGCTGGCCCACGCGCGCGAACGGGCGCACCTGCTGCCGGTGCGGCCGCTGTCCGAGCGGCCGGACGACGTCCCGGCGCCGGAGGAGAGCCCCGACACCTACGTCTCGGCCGTCGTCGACGACGGTGTGCTGTACCGGAGCGAGTGCCGTACGGCGGCGGGCCCGTTCCCGTACTGCGACGGGATGCGGCACGGCATGTGGTCGGTGACCAAGTCGGCCATGATGAACGTCGCGATGTTGCGGCTGGCGGAGAAGTACGGCGCGGGGCTGCTGCGTGAGCCGATCGCCAGGTACGTGCCGGGGGCGCGGCGGCCCGACTGGCGCGACGTGACGTTCCTCGACATGGCGAACATGTCCTCGGGTCACGGGGAGTCCGGTGACGAGGGCAGTCCGGACTACAACCGCTGGTATGAGGCGCTGCCCGAGCGCCCGAAGACCGCGCAGGCCTTCGCGGAGGATCCGCGCACGGGAGAGCCCGGTACGCAGTTCCACTACCGTGACGAGACCGCGTACCTGCTCGGCGTGGCATTGCAGGCCTATCTCGAGCGCAGGGAGGGTCCGCGCGCCTCGATCTGGACGATGCTCGAGCGCGAGGTGTACCGCCCGATCGGGATCTTCCACGCACCGACCAACAGCACCGTGGAACGCGACGGGTCACGGGGCCACCCGCTGCTGGCGTTCGGGTACTACGCCACACTCGACGACCTGGCGAAGATCGCGATGCTCTACCAGAACCACGGCGCCCGGAAGGGCAGGCAGATCCTCCACCGCGGACTGGTCGACGGCTTGCTGCCCACGACGACGCCCCCGCCGGCGGATCGCTCGCCGTCGTCCGAGTACTACCTGAACTGGTGGTTCACGACGTCCGGTGAGTGGTGGTTGCCGAGCATGGAGGGCTACGGCGGCAACACCGTCACCCTGCTGCCGCGAGACCAGGCGACGATCGCGATCGGCAACGAGGACTCCGGCGGATGCGTGGGCTGCGGCGGGTGAGCGGCGGGCGTCACCAGCTCCAGCGGGGGACCTCCTGGCACGGGTGCAGGTCGTCGTCGGTGGTCGCGTGGGAGTTCTGTGCGGCGATCTGGGTGCCGAACTCCAGGTAGCCGCGGAACGCCTCCCGGAGCGGAGAGGTGGCCGTTGCGTTTCGGACCTCCTCCGACTCGTGAGGGGCACCCTCACCGTGCTCTGACGCGGTGAGGGTGCCCCTCACGGGTAGCCGCGGCCAGGCGTGGGGAGCCGAGACGGCGGTCTGGTAGGAACGGGTGATGGTTGCCGCTGCGGGGTCTCGTCGGCGGTTGGGCGACTGCCCCGGGTACTGGCGGGCGTGGACGGCGTGGACCGTCTCCGAGTTCGGCACGTATGTCACCACGCTCGCGATCCAGGTCCTCGTGGTGCTCACGCTGCACGGTGGTGCCGCCGAGGTGGGGCTGGTCAACGCCGCGCGGTGGGTGCCGTATCTCGTGTTCGGGGTGGTCGCCGGCGTGCTGATCGACCGCGTACGCAGGCGGCCGGTGCTCGTGGTCAGCGATCTCGGGCGCGGGGCGCTGCTGCTCGCGGTGCCGGTGCTCGCGTTCGTGCATCGGCTGGAGCTGGTCTGGCTGCTGGTGGTGATGGCGGTCTTCGGGGCGATGTCGCTGCTGGGCGACGCGGCGGCGCAGGCGTTCGTGCCCCGGTTGGTGCCACCGAGTCTGCTGACGTCGGCGCACGCGCGGCTGGATCAGAGTGCGGCCGTCGCGCAGACGTCCGGTCCTGCCCTGGCCGGTGGTCTTGTCTCGCTGGTGGGCGCGCCCCTGGCGGTGCTGGTCGACGCGGTGAGCTATCTGGTCTCCGGTCTGCTCCTGTGGCGGGTACGCGTGGAGGAGTCGGCGCCGCGTCGGGTGTCGCTGCGCGGCGTTCCCGGCGAGGCGGTGGAAGGGCTTGCCTGGGTGTACCGGCACGCAACGCTTCGGCCGTGTGGGGAACGGGATGCCGAGACCGCGCGACTCCTCCTCGTTCCAGCCCGCGCCGATGCCGAGCCACGCACGACCGCGGGAGAGGACGTCGAGCGTCGTCACGGCCTTCAGCAGGACGCCGGGATGGCGGTAGTGGACGCCGGTCACGAGCGTGCCGAGCTCCAGCCGCTCGGTGCGCGCCGCGGCCCAGGCCAGGGTCGCGTAGGCCTCGAGCATCGGCTGCTCGGGCGGACCGAACACCGGGATCTGGAAGAAGTGGTCCATGGGCCACAGGCTGTGGATGCCGGCGTCCTCAGCGCCGGCGACGACGCGCTCCATCAGCGGGGCGATGCCCGGGGAGCCGTCACTGGTGGTGAACTCGCATACGTGCAGGCCGATCTGCATGCTTCTCCTGTGCTACTGGGTGATCGTGTGGCACGCAGCTTAGCCGGCTAAGTCGCCGACTGTGAGCCGGCGGAGCAGATCGGCGAGCTCGGTCCGCTGGACGTCGCTCAGGCCGCGCGTGACCGCCCGGTCGGCCTGGCGCCACGCGCGCTCGACCGGCCGGCGCAGCGCCCGGCCCTCGTCGGTGAGGAACACCCGCCGCTGGCGGCGGCCGGGCTCGCGCCTGACGAACCCCGTTCGTTCGAGCCGCTGGACGGCCTTGGTGACGGTCGGCGCCTCGACGCCGAGCCGCGCCACCAGCTCCGCCTGGGTGAGGCCGTCCTCGCGCCACAGCTGGGACAGCAGGAACTCCTGACCAGGGTGCAGCCCGTGCTCGGTCAGCACCGGACCGATCACCGGGCGGGTGCGCTTCATGAGCTTGAGCACGTGGTAGCTGAGCGTGTCCTCGATCACGCAGGTGACGTTACCGCCGCCCGGGGTCGAGCACGGCAGGGAAGCGCGCCGGCCGGGGCTGTGACCGCTCGGCGCGTCCCGTCCGGCCCGCCGCGTAGACTCCGAGCGTGGCTGGGCGGATACGGGACGAGGACATCGCGGTCGTACGTGAGCGCTCTCCCATCGACGAGGTCATTCGCGAGCATGTCGCCCTGCGGGGTGCGGGCAGCGGGTCGCTGAAGGGCGTGTGTCCCTTCCACGACGAGAAGACCCCGTCGTTCCACGTCAGCCCGGCACGCGGCGTCTTCTTCTGCTTCGGCTGCCAAGAGGGCGGCGACGTCATCACGTTCATCCGCAAGATCGAGCATCTCGAGTTCGCGGAGGCGGTGGAGCGTCTCGCCAGGCGCGCGGGGATCGAGCTGCGGTACGAGCAGGGCGGCGCGGCGCCGAACCGCGACCACGGCCGCCGCACGAGGCTCGTGGAGGCGCACGCGGCGGCGGCGGAGTTCTACGCCGAGCAGATGGCCGGCGCCGAGGCCGCGCCGGCGCGCGCGTTCCTGTCCGACCGGGGCTTCGAGAAGGACGCGGCCGAGCGGTTCGGCGTCGGCTATGCGCCCCGCTCGTGGGACGCGCTCGTCGCCCACCTGCGCGGCCGAAAGTTCACCGACGACGAGCTCGTCACCGGCGGCCTCGCCAGGCACGGGCAGCGCGGGCTCATCGACCGTTTCGTCGGACGCCTGCTGTGGCCGGTCCGCGACATGGCCGGCGACGTCGTCGGGTTCGGCGCGCGCCGCATCCACGACGACGACCGGATCGAGGCGAAGTACCTCAACACGCCCGAGACGCCGATCTACAAGAAGTCGCAGCTGCTGTACGGCGTCGACCTCGCCAAGCGCGACATCGCCAAGGAGCAGCGCGCCGTCCTCGTCGAGGGCTACACCGACGTCATGGCGTGCCACCTGTCCGGGGTGCCGACGGCGGTGGCGACCTGCGGCACGTCGTTCGGCGGCGACCACATCAAGGTGCTCCGCCGGCTGCTGATGGACTCCGACGCCTACCGCGGCGAGGTGATCTTCACCTTCGACGGCGACGAGGCGGGACGCAAGGCCGCGCTGCGCGCGTTCGAGCTCGACGAGCAGTTCACCACGCAGACCTTCGTGGCCGTTCAGCAGGACGGCCTCGACCCGTGCGACCTGCGGCTCAAGCAGGGCGACGCGGCGGTGCGCGATCTGGTCGCGCGGCGCGTGCCGCTGTTCGAGTTCGCGATCCGCAGCGTCGTCGACAGGCACGACCTGGCGACCGACGAGGGGCGCCTGCACGCGCTCGACGAGGCGGCGCCGATCGTCGCCCGCATCCGCGACACGGGACTGCGGCAGCGCTACGCGATCAACCTCGACCGGTGGCTCGGCCTGCTCGACGAGAAGTTCGTGCTCAACCGCGTCATCGAGGCGGCCGGGCGGCCCCGCGGCGGCCGGCAGCAGCGTCCGTCCGGCGAGCAGCCCACCGGTGACCACCGGGGCGACGGCCTGCCGGACCCGCACGACCCCGCACTCCACGTCCAGCGGCAGGCGTTGCGGCTCGCCGTCCAGCGTCCCGCGCTCGCCGGTCCGGTGTTCGACGAGATGCCGCACGCGGGCTTCACCCATCCGGTCTACCTCGCGGTACGCGAGGCCATCGCGCTCGTGGGCGGGGTCGCCTCGACCACGGGGGGCAGCGAGTGGGTGCAGCGACTGACCGAGGCCGCCACCGACGGCCGGGCCACGACCCTCGTGGCGCAGCTCGCCGTCGAGCCGCTGGAGACCGGCCGCGACGAGCCCGACGACAGGTACGTCCGCGCCGTCCTCACCCGGCTGGAGGAGATCGCGGTGACGCGTGAGGTCACCGCCGTGAAGGGAACGCTGCAACGGATCAACCCGGTCGAACGGCCGGAGGAGTACAACCGGATGTTCGGCGAGCTCGTCGGCCTCGAACGCCGGCGGGCGGCGCTGCGCGACACACTGAGCGGACTGTGACGCTAGGAGCACCTATGGTGAGTTTCGTGCGAACTCCGTCCACGCGCAGGCCGGCGCCTTGTCAGACTTAGTGTCGTGAGTCAAAGCACGGTGGGCCGCGTCCTCACCGATCGTCCGTCCGGCGCGGACGGCGACGGTGGGACGGACACGAACGGCACCGCCCCGACCGGGGCCGAGCCGGAGCTCGCCGACACCCTCGACGCCGAGCCCAGCGCCGAGGATCTCGCCGAGGCGGCGGGTCTCGAGGCCGACGCCGACGTCGAGGCAGAGGCAGAGGTCGAGGTCGAGGGCGAGCAACCCGCCGCCGGGGCCGAGGCCGCCGACGACGACGAGGACCACCGGCCGCAGTCCACGGCCATCGGCGTCAGCGCCGACCCCGTCCGCATGTACCTCAAGGAGATCGGCCGGGTCCGCCTGCTCACCGCCGCACAGGAGGTCGACCTCGCCACCAGGATCGAGGTCGGCCTGTTCGCCGAGTACAAGATGGCGACGCTCGACGGCCTCACCGCGACCCAGCGCCGCGACTTCGAGTCGCTCACCGCCGACGGCCTGGTGGCCAAGAACCACCTGATGGAGGCCAACCTCCGCCTCGTGGTGTCGATCGCCAAGCGCTACGTCGGGCGCGGTCTGCTGTTCCTCGACCTCATCCAGGAGGGCAACCTCGGCCTCGTCCGCGCGGTCGAGAAGTTCGACTACGTCCGCGGCTTCAAGTTCTCGACCTACGCCACCTGGTGGATCAGGCAGGCCATCACGCGCGCCGTCGCCGACCAGGCCCGCACCATCCGCATCCCGGTGCACATGGTCGAGGTCATCAACAAGCTCGAGCGAGTCCAGCGCCAGCTCGTGCAGGACCTCGGGCGCGACCCGCTGCCCGAGGAGGTCGCCGGGCAGATGGGCCTCACCGTCGACCGGGTCGTCGAGCTGCGCCGGATGGCGCAGGACCCCCTCTCCCTGCACACCCCGATCGGCGACGAGGACGACTCCGCGCTCGGCGACTTCATCGAGGACACCGACGCCGTGGTCCCCGCCGAGGCGGCGGCGTTCATGCTGCTCCAGGACCAGCTCGAGACCCTGCTGCAGGGGCTCAGCGAACGTGAGGCCGCGGTGATCAGGCTCCGCTACGGCCTGACCGACGGCCACACGCACACGCTCGAGGAGGTCGGCCGCGCGTTCGGCGTCACCCGGGAGCGGATCCGCCAGATCGAGTCGAAGTCGCTCGCCAAGCTGCGGCACCCCAGCCGTGCCGACCAGCTCCGCGACTACCTTGCTTAGCCACCCTTTCGGTCGGCACCGGTAGGTTCTGCACGTGCGACGGACGACGTTGGTGGCGCTGCTCGCCGTCGGGGCGATCGTCGTCGGTGGCGGCGGCTTCGTCATCGGCTCCCAGCTGATGCCACCGGGAGGCGGCGAACCGCGGCGGACCGCCTCGCCCACCGCATCGCCGTCCCCGAGCGAGCGGGCGACCGTCCCGCCACTGGCGAAGGCGTGGGCCGACCGCCCGAGCGTCGACCTGCGCTACGACATCGCACGCGACCACGAGTCGGCGAAGGGCGTCGCGACGGCGTCGTTCACCCCCGACAAGCGGGTGTGCGACGCGCTGATCTTCCGTTCCTGGCCGAACAAGCCGGAGATCGCCGACCACGGCGGGTCGATGACCGTGCACCGCGCCACGGTCGACGGACGGAAGGTGACGCCGGCGTACGAGCGCAAGGGCGCGCCGGCGGCGACGCAGGGCACGCTCCTCCGGCTCCCGCTGCGCGACTGCGTGGCCGCGGGGTCGACGGTCGAGGCGCGGATCTCGTTCACCGTGGAGATGGCCAGGCGGAGCGGCGAGCGCGTCGGCACGAACGGCACCGGCGAGATGTGGCTCGCGTCGGCGTACCCGGTGCTGGCGTGGGAGCGCGGTCACGGGTGGATGACCCAGCCCGCGGTCGACGTGTTCGGCGAGATGGACGGCACCGAGGAGTTCCGGCTGGAGCTCGACGTCGTCGCGCCCCGCGGTGACACCGTCCTCGGCATGGGACGTCCGCTCGGCACGTCGAACGGCCCGCGCGAGGGGACGACGCGGCACCGGTTCGCCGCCGACCCGGTGCGCAACGTCGCGGTCGGGATCGGCGGCTACCGCGTCACGACGCGCGAGATCGCCGGCGTACGGACCCGCGTCGGGGTCAGCGACGACGGGTCGCTCGCGACGGCGAACGACTGGCTCGACAAGATCGAGCTTGAGCTCGGCAGGCTCGAGGGACGGTTCGGGCGCTTCCCGTACCGCGACCTGTGGGTGACGGTGATCCCCGATACGACGGGGATCGAGTTCCCCGGCGCGATCTTCTACGGCGACTACTCCGCGCAGGAGGTGCGCGGCGGCGACCTCGTCGCGCACGAGCTCGCGCACATGTGGTTCTACGGGCTGGTGGGCAACGACCAGGGCCGCGACCCGTGGCTCGACGAGTCGTTCGCGACCTACGCCCAGGCACTCGCCGACGACCAGGCGTTCCTGTACCGGCAGCCGATGGACGTCCCGAGCTTCGCGGCCAACCGCGTCGGCGAGCCGATGACGTACTGGGAGCGGAACCCGGACACCTACGGCGCCGGCGTCTACCGCCAGGGTGCGCAGATGCTGTTCGAGGCGCGACAGCGGGCGGGGGAGCAGCGGTGGGACGCGGCGATGCGCGCGTACCTCGCCGACAACGCGCACCGCATCGTGCGTCCCGAGGACTTCGTCGACGCCGTCGACCACCTGCCGGGCGCGGTCGAGACGCTCCGCAGGTACGGAGCCGTGGAGTAGTGCGCGCGGTCGTCTACGAGGAGTTCGGCGGCCCGCTGGAGATCCGCGATGTCGCCGAGCCGGCGCCGGCGCCGGACGGCGCGGTGATCAGGGTCGAGGCGACCGGACTGTGCCGCAGCGACTGGCACGGCTGGCGGGGGCACGACGCCGACGTCCGCGTCCCGCACGTGCCGGGTCACGAGTTCGCCGGCGTCGTCGAGTCCGTGGGTGAGCGCGTACGGGGCTGGGCGGCCGGCGCGCGGGTGACGGTGCCGTTCGTGTGCGCGTGCGGCCGGTGCCCGGAGTGCCTGCGCGGCGACCAGCAGGTCTGTGCCGCGCAGACGCAGCCGGGCTTCACCCACTGGGGGTCGTTCGCCGAGCTCGTGCGCGTCGAGCACGCCGACGTCAACCTGGTGGCGCTGCCCGACGACCTGCCGGCGGTGACGGCGGCGAGTCTGGGCTGCCGGTTCGCCACGGCCTGGCGTGCGGTGACGAGCCAGGGCCGGGTCGCGCCGGGGGAGTGGCTGGCGGTGCACGGCTGTGGCGGCGTCGGCCTGTCCGCCGTGCTCGTCGCGGTTGCCGCGGGCGCCCGGGTGGTGGCGGTCGACGTGTCGGAGGCCGCGCTCGCCCTCGCGGTCGAGCTGGGCGCCGAGGCCCGCGTCGACGCGACCGCTACGGATCCGGTCGCGGCGATCCGCGAGATCACCGGTGGTGGCGCCCAGGTGTCCCTCGACGCGCTCGGGTCGTCGCCGACGCTGGCGGCGTCCGTGAGCTGCCTCGCGACCCGCGGCCGGCACGTCCAGGTCGGCCTGCTCCCGCGCGGCGTCGTCCGCGCCGAGGTGCCGATGGACCTGGTGATCGCCCGCGAGCTCGAGCTACGCGGCAGTCACGGCATGCCCGCGCACGCGTACCCGGAGATGCTGGCCCTGGTCGGCACGGGCCGCCTGCGCGCGGACGCTCTCGTCCGGCGCCGGATCTCGCTGGAGGAGGCGTGTGCGGCCCTGCCCGCCATGGACACCGCGCACTCGCACGGCATCACGGTCGTCGACCGGCTCTAGATGAATGATTCCGTGAAGCTGCTGGTCAGTGGTCGTAGGCGGTGAGTGATCGTTTGCTGGTGACGCCGGTGGTCCAGTTGTGCCAGATCCCGGCGGCCATGGCCAGCAGGCGTTGGGCGACTCGGGTGAATACCCC
>WHST01000114.1 GCA_009379955.1 Streptosporangiales bacterium
AGACTCCCCACCGCCTCGACGAACTCCTCGCCCCTCGCGCATCCGAGCGAGTCCCCGAATCCGTCCGCGCCACCACCACCCACGACAGCGCCGCACCGAAACTCCCACACGACCAAGCACCGACACCACCCAAAAACCCAGACGCCGATGGCTCAGGCACACGCCAACAACAAGACCCAGCAGGTGACACGCCAACGCAGGTGGGCGACGACGCAGCCAGTGACCCTACGATCATTCGCGACGAGCTCAACGGCGACTACGTCACCGATACTGAGAAAGCCCGTAGACGTGCTCTAGGCATGGACCCCGCCGTCGACCGGTATCGACCGAGCGAAGAACAGACCGCCGTACGGATCGAGAAGCAACGAGGTGTGACGCTGACTCGCCACACCGAAAGCAACAGTGCGCCTGACTGGGTAGGCAGTGACGGGCTGTCCTACGACGCCATGGGCAACTTCCCCGCGAAGTACTTCGATGATCAGTGGACGCACTTCAAGAACGAGCTGCACAAGCACGTACGCAAGGCAGACTATGTCCCGATCGACGTTTCGCAGTTCACGCCGAGTCAGATCAGACTCGTGGAGCAGGAGATCAAGCCGTATGGGTCCAAGGTCTTCCTGGTGGGTACCTGATGGCCGGTAGCGTCATCCTGACCAGGGATCTGTCCTGGCCGGTGAACTCGTCCCAGTACAACTGGGTGCTGGAGTTCTTGCTCAACTCGGCCACGAGCGTCGGATTGACCGAGCTCCTCGTGGAGACGCTCGAGAACAATCTTCCCATGCTTTCAGTGGCGGATATGGAACCCGACGATCGGTTGACCGTACTCAGGCTGCTGCGTGACCACCTAGTCTCTGATGCCACCGAGCGTCTGCCGTCGAGCATGGCCAACCGCGCCGGGTACGTGCACGCGCTCGAGGAGTTGGCAGCACTGGCGCGTCGGGTACTCGCAGAGCGCGGCTGACGTCATTGTTCGTCCTCGGCCTCGTCACCCGGCCGACGACGTCACGGTTCACACTGACGCTCGCCTGCGGCCTTATCGTGATCGCATGGCAGCCAAGTCGTCGCGAGTCCTGGAAGTGGCCGGGCGCGAGGTGACGATCACCAACCCGGACAAGCCGGTGTTCCCCGCGCACGGCGTGACCAAGCTGGACCTCGTCCACTACTACCTGGCCGTGGCGGACGGAGCCGTGCGCGGGGTGTGGGGCCGGCCGATGATCCTCAAGCGGTTCGTGAAGGGGATCGACGAGGAGGCGTTCTTCCAGAAACGCGCACCGAACAGCCGGCCCGACTGGATCGAGGTGGCCGAGCTGCGGTACGCGTCCGGCCGTTCCGCCGACGAGGTCGTCGTGCGTGACGCCGCGCAGCTCGCGTGGGTCGTCAACCTGGGCTGCATCGACCTCAACCCGCATCCGGTGCTCGCGCCCGACCTCGACCACCCCGACGAGCTGCGGATCGATCTCGACCCGGTGCCCGGCGTCGACTGGAAGCAGATCGTCGACGTCGCGCGGGTCGCGAAGGAGGTCCTCGAGGACCACGGGCTGGCCGCGTGGCCGAAGACGTCCGGGTCGCGTGGCTTCCACATCTACGCGCGGATCGAGCCGCGCTGGACGTTCCGCGAGGTGCGGCTGGCGGCCGAGACCGTCGCCCGCGAGGTCGAGAACCGCGCCCCCGAGATCGCCACCAGCCGGTGGTGGAAGGAGGAGCGCGAGGGCGTCTTCGTCGACTTCAACCAGAACGCGAAGGACCGGACGATCGCGTCGGGCTACTCGGTGCGGCCCACGCCCGATGCCCGCGTCTCCACGCCCCTGGCCTGGGCGGAGGTGCCCGACTGCTCGCCGCAAGCCTTCACCGTCCTCACCGTTCCTGACCGGTTCGCGGAGGTCGGCGACCCGTGGGAGGGCATCGACGAGGTGTCGGGATCACTCGAACCGCTGCTCGCCCTCGCCGAGCGCCTGGGTCCCGCCGAGAAGCCGCCGAAGGGCGTCGGCCGCCGGGTTCAGACGATGCCCCTCGTCGAGATCGCCCGGGCGAAGACCAAGGCCGAGGCGACGGCGGGCCTGGACCGCTGGAAGGCGCGGCACCCGTCCGTCGTGGAGCACCTGCAGGCCGCCGACATCCTCATCGACGGGATGCGCGGGCGGAGCTCGCTCTGGTACCGGATCCGCGTCAACCTGCAGCACGTCCCGGAGGCCGAACGCCCGCCGCAGGAGGAGCTCGAGGTCGACTACGACCCGTGGGCGCAGCACTCCGGGTAGGTTGGTGGAGCATGGGCGACGCGCGGACCGACGAGATCGTGGACTGCTTGGAGGGCGCGTTCGGCGACCTCATGGGGCGTGACCCGGTCGCGTTCCGGCACCGGTTCCGGCGCATGGCCGCCGATCCCTTCTCGTTCTACCGCGGCTCCGCGTGCCTGTTCTACAACGACGTCTCGGGCCGCGACGACCCGTGGACCGACGAGCAGACCTCGCGGGTCTGGATCCACGGTGACCTGCACGCCGAGAACTTCGGCACCTACCTCGACGGCCGCGGCATCCTCGTCTTCGACGTCAACGACTTCGACGAGGCGTACCTCGGCCCGTACACCTGGGACCTCATGCGGTGCGCGGCGAGCATCGCCCTGCTCGGCTGGAGCAAGGCTTTCCCCGACGAGGCCATCGAGGACCACATCGTCAGGTATGTCCGGGGCTACGTCGACCAGGTCGCCCACTACGTCGACGCCGCGGACGACAAGGCATGGTCGCTGCGGCTCGACAGCGCGACGGGTCCGGTGCTGCGCACCCTGCGCACCGCGCGGGAGGCGAGCCGCATCTCCCTGCTCGAGCGCGAGTCCGTCGTGATCGACCTCGAGCGCACGTTCCGGCGGATCCCGCAGATCCGTCCGCTCGGCGACGACGAGCGCGACCGTGTGCTGACCGCGTACGCGCGGTACCTCGAGACGATCCCACCGGACAAGCGGCTCGACTGCGACGTCGCGTACCAGGTCAAGGACGTCGTCGGCCGGTCGGGCATCGGGATCGGCAGCGCCGGTCTCACCACGTACAGCGTCCTCATCGAGGGACGCAGCCAGGCGTTCGAGAACGACGTCATCCTGTCGCTCAAGGAGGGCAACGTCGCGGCGCCGAGCCGAGTGGTGCGCGACGAGCGGCTGGCGACCGCCTTCGATCACCACGGGCACCGCACGGCGCTGTCCCAACGGGCGCTGCAGTCCTACGCCGACCCGTTCCTCGGGTGGACCGAGATCGACGGCACCGGCTTCGTCGTCCGCGAGCTGTCGCCGTACGAGCGCGACCTCGCCTGGCACGAGCTGACCGAGCCGGCGGAGATCGGGCAGCTCGTCGGCGACCTCGGGAGGGCGAGCGCGAAGATGCACTGCGTGTCCGACGCGGACGCAGAGGCCATCGTCGTCGAGGCGCAGGTCGAGGACCTCGTCCACGCGCGGCTGGCCGACTCCGCCGAGGAGTTCGCGGCGTGGATCACCGACTTCGCGATGCCCTACGCCGACGCCACCAGGGCCGACCACCGGCGCTTCGTCGACGCGTTCCGTGCCGGCGCGTTCCACGCGGTCACGGCCACCTGACCTGCGGAGCACCGACGGGGGATTCGGCGCTCCGCAGGTGGCTGCGATCGGGGTAGTCCCGAGTCAGGTCAGGCTGCCGAACACGTCTGCACGCGGACGTGTGGGGATCATGCCCCGAGCATGGCGCCTCCGGACGCGCCGGTCGTCCGGCGAACGTCCGCAATCCTGTCTTAGATCGCCGGACGGATCCCTTAGCGGTGCCGCCGGACTCCTTACGTCAAGTCGCGACCGCCGGGCGCGGGCTGAGTAGTCAGGCCGAGACGGTGGGCGGCGATCGCGACCTGGGTGCGGTTCTTCAGGCCAAGCTTGGTGAGGATCCGCGACACGTGGACGCTGGCCGTCTTCTCGGCGATCACGAGGCAGCCGGCAATGGCCCTGTTGGATGCGCCCTCGGCCAGCAGGACGAGGACCTCGACCTCGCGTCGGGTCAGGCCGAGCCGCTCGGCGGCCGGCATCGCGGGCGGCTCTGCCTGTCCCTCGTCGAGCTCGACTCGCGCGCCCGCGGCCAGCAGCTTCGCCTCCTGCAACAGTGGGAGCGCGCCGATCTCGGCGGCGTCCTTCGCGGCGGCACGCAGCCACCGCTGCGCATCGCGGTGGTCGTGGGCGGCGACCGCCTCCTCGGCGGCTCGGAGTCTGGCGTAGCAGGTGCTGTGGACGTTGGTAGTGTCCTCCCAGGCCGCGAGCACCTCGCGCCAGGACGGCGTCGCGCCCTCGGCCGGCGTCAGCTCCGCGGCGACCTGCAGGGCGGTCGCCCGCCACCACGGTGCGGTGGTCGGCAACCCCGCGGCGACGTCGGTGATCCGGCCGGCGTCGCCCGGCGGAGCACCCTGCGCCCTGACTCGCGCCTCGACGCGTGCGGCCGTGGCGAGCAGCGGCCACGCGTAGGCGGCGGCACACCCCTGTACCCGCGCCCGGTCGAGGCTGCCGGCCACCAGCCGCCTGGCGTCGGCGACCCGGTGCTCCATGAGCGCGATCTCGGCCTCGAGCCTGACCATCGGCAGGCTGCCCTCGACGTGACCGAACCTCGCGTCCACCGAACGGACCGCGACCGTGTAGTGCGTCTTCGCCGCAGACACGTCGCCGCGCGCGACGGCGATCTCGGTGAGCATCAGGTGCGGGTAGGCGCGGTACACACCGGTCGGCCGCTCGGCCAGCGCCTCGGCCACGACCTGCTCGGCCTCGTCCCAACGGCCGAGGGTGAAGAGCGCGCTCGCGAGGTTGGTGGCGGCATAGGTGCCCTGGGCGTACGCGGAACCGGACCGCCGCGCCGCGTCCACCCCTGCCTGCCCGACGGTGATCGCCTCGCCGTTCCGGCCGTGCGTCCAGAGCTCGAGGGACAGGTTGACGCAGATGCGCGTGAGGCCGCGCAGGTCGCGGCGGCTCTCGGCGAGCGTCCGTCCCGCGTCCATCTCGGCCACGGCCCGATCGTGCTCGCCGAGGTGGCCGAGCACGAGCCCGAGGGTGCCCCGGGCGGCAACCTCGAGCTCCTCGTCCTTGACGTCGACGGCCAGCCGGACCGCCTCGACCCCGACCTCGCGTGCCTCGTCGGTGAGCCCCTGGCTGGCGAGCGCGGACGCAAGGACCTCGAGGACCCGGGCGCGGGTGGCGGTGCGCTGGGTGCCCGCCAGCCGTTCGGCCTCCCGGGCCACCGTGAGCGCCCCGGCCTCGCCCCTGCGGAGCAGGATCTTGCCGCGTATCGCCAGGAGCGCGGCCACCCGGTGCGCGTCGGCGACGCGGTCGGCCTCGTCCAGGGCCTCGTCGATGAGGTGCTGGGCATGGTCGTTCTCGACCGCATGCCATGCCGCGCGGGTCGCCGCGTCGAGCAGCTCGAGCCTGGAGATCTGCGGGTCGCGGACATGCGGCCAGGCGTCGAGTGCGGCGCTGAGCAGTTGGTGCTGTTCGGCGTAGGCATGCAACGCCTCCGCGACGCTGGCCGCGCGGATCAGTGCGGGGAGCGCGCGTTCCGGCAGGCCGGCACCCGTCCAGTGGTACGCGGTCGACGCCGCGTGGCGTTCGGGCGCGACCAGCTCGGGCTGCCGTTCGAGGACGTCGGCATAGGCATGATGGACCCGCAGGCGTTCACCGGGCAGGAGGGAGTCGGCGGCGACCTCGCGCAGCAGCTCGTGCGGGAACGCGTACCCGTCGTCGTCGGTCACGAGCACGTGGGCGTCGGACGCGGCCCGGAGGGCATCGAGCAGGGCATCCTCGGGCATCGCGGCGACCGCGGCGAGCACGCGATGGGAGAGCGACGAACCGCCGATCGCAACGAGCTTCACGACGTGCTGGGCGGGGGCCGGCAGCTGTTCGATCCGGCTCAGCAACAGGTCGCGCAGCGAGTCCTGCATACCGCCGGCGGTGCCGGCGAGCTCCGCCCGGACGAGCTGCTCGGCGAAGAACGCGTTACCGCCGGAGCGGGTGAAGATGCGGTCGACCATGGCCGCGGTGGGCGCTTCACTCGACGCGCCGGCGATCAACTCCTCGGTCTCCGCGCGCGAGAACCGTCCGACCTCCATGAGCTGGACGCCCCGACCGCGCTGCAGGTCGGCGAGGAACGGCCGCAGCGGATGCCCGCGATACAGGTCGTCGGTGCGGTAGGTGAGGACCGTGAGCACCCGCGCGGCGTCGAGTGTGCGGACGAGGTCGCGCAGCATCTCCCTGGTCGACGGGTCGGCCGCGTGCATGTCCTCGAGGATCAGCACCACCGGCCCGGAGTCGCCGAGCCGTTCGAGGAACCTGCCGAACCCCTCGACCAGCGGTACCCGCGACTCGGCGTCCGGCTCGGCCCGATCACGCCGCAGCTCGGGGAGCAGCTGCTCGATGCCCTCGCCGAGGGGGAACACGGCGGTGGTGTCCTCGACGCCCACCTCGCGGATCAGCCGGCGAAGCGCGCCGATGAACGGCGCGAGGGCGAGCCCCCCAGGGCCGGCGGCCACGCAGGTGCCGAGAAGGACCCGCGCACCACCGTCACCCGCGCGCGCCGCGAGCTGCTCCACGAGCCGGCTCTTGCCGACCCCTGCCTCACCGCTCACCACCACGACCCGCGGCTGCCCGGCCACCGCCCGCGCCAACGCGTCGTCCAGCGCGGCCCGTTCAGCGGCACGCCCGATGAACGGCCGGAGGTACCCATACCCCGGCGCGGTCGAGTCGGTCGGCATCCGGCAACCTCTCCCGCGAGATCGGAGGGACCACACCGCTGGCGCCGTCCTCCGGTCGAGTCGCTGTGCGCACACATCCCCGGAGGCGCGCGCGACCCTCGTACGGTACCTGTCGTCGGCGGGCTGGTGCGTGTCAGTTCGTCCGCGGTCCCTGCCCCGGCGTCCGCGCGGGAGTCAGCGGTCGACGCAGGACTTGTACTTCGAGGAGGTGGAGGAGATCCGCCACCCCTCGGCGGTCTTCTTGAAGTCGGAGACGGCCCAGACGTCGGCGCTACCGGCGCTACCGGCGATCCTGCGGCCCGTTCGGGAGTCGACGAGGTAGGTGGCGCTCTTGTCCATGCAGTCCTCGAGGCGTGCCGTCGCACCGTCGACCGTGATCGACATGATGTCGGGCTTGATCAGTCCGCTGTTACGTAGATGCTGCTTGCGAGCTGCCGCGAGACTGTCCAGCGACTTGGACAGCTCGGGATCGGTCAACCACCGTGCCACCTCTCGGTGCACCCGGTCGGGCGGGATCCTGGTGGTTCGGTTCCGGTTCGCGAGGAAATCGAGATAGACCGCGCGGACCGCGTTCTCCGCCGCCGCATCGTCCGCGACCGTCGGGGTGGCCGTGCTCGGAGTCCGGGTCACGGCGGTCACCGGAGGCAGCGTCGCCGGCTGCTCACGTGGATCCCCCATGCACGACGCGACTGTCGCGACCAGCAGGACCATCACCATGCTGATGCCGGAACGTGGAGACCTGATCATGGATTCGCGATCAGTTCGCTGCGGGCCTCCACCACGCGTATCGGGAACGACGTGGACCGCCCCATCGTCGGCAGCGTCCCTCCATTGCCGTCGGACCCCTCCCAGTCCGCACCCCAGTTCGCCGTCACGCGCACCGTGTAGGTGCCTGACCGCTTGAACGTATGCGTGCAGGCGTCGCCCTCGTCGGCCCCCTCGGCGTACGGAGTGCCGGGCGCGTCACAGGTGAACGGTGCCGAACCGTCCCCGGGATCGATGACCAGCTCGAACGCCGACGCCGTCGCCTCCGCCCACACCGACCCGACCTGGGCACGAGCGCTCCGCGCATCCCACTGTGACTCGTCCAGCCAGAACCACGCCGGCATCCGTACGAGCATCCTCTTCCCCCGAGGCGGCGCGGTCTTCACGATCGGCACCGGAACCGGCAGCTGCGCGTTCGCCCGACGCGACAACTCCACCGTGGACACCACCGGTTCTTCCGGCTCACCAGGCTCCGCCGTCGGACACCGATTGAACTCGATAGGCGCCTTGGACCACCACGACCCCAAGACGTCTCCTGTGTTCACGCTGATCGTCGTCCCAGAACACGGCGGCGGCTCCTCAGTACTCCGCGCACCTGGACGACTTGGCTTCGGCTCCGCTTCGGAACTCTTGCTCGGCCTCACCTTCTCACCGGGTGGCAGCGCTCGATCACAGCCGTAGATCTGGGCTTTGCGGTTAGCTTCGCATCCCTCGTTCGCATAGCTGGGTCCGCTGCTTAGTCCGATGTATGTAATCGAAATTGCTAGGGCCGCGGCCATCGTTATGAGCTGCATGCGTCACCCCCCACCGCGACTTCACTGATACGCCAGCCTGTCTTGGTCTGCTGAAGCGTCGCCACGTTCCAGACACCCGCGTGGCCGCGACGTACAACGTGGTCGGCACTGTCTCTCACGACGATCTGACTCTCGTCTGCACAGTCGCTAAGGGTTGCTCGGGTTCCAGCTATCTTGATGTCTCTGATGTCTGGCCGAGCCACGCCGGAAGAGTGGTAGCCCTTGGCGCGGAACTCTTCGATCCCCTCAACACGGTTTCCCAGTGCAGGCTCTATCAACCATTGCCTTAGAAACTTGCGCCGCGGAGACTTCGTCATCGTTTCTGCTGTCGACAACCTCCTGGTATATGCCGTGTAGACTGCCCGTGCCTGTTGCTCGTCTGACATTCCCCTCGTAACAGTCGGGGACGCGCTCGATGAGGAGCTGCTCGGCGTCAGGGGAGCCAAGGAAGTCGGCTTGCTACCTTCGTCGCCCGCACAGGAGCTCGCCCCCGCGGACAGAACTCCGGTGAGCGTGGCAGCAAGCCAGAAGCGGCTAGTCCCCCTCATGCCCACATAGCGTGCTGCCTCGGCCAGGCAGGCGCAACTGCCTGTCAGGAATTGTGGACAGGGCGGCTCTCATAACCTGGCCGACCGCCACGTACGCTTGCGTCGATACCAGTGCGGAGACGAGTGATCCAAGATGGCGACGCCCTCAGATCAACCTGAGCCCACCTCCGAGCCGCCCACGGACCCTTTCGCAGCTGCGCGACGCTATGCCTCTCCCCGCCGCATCCAGGGTAAGGCGGGCGACAGGCCCGCTGCGTCCACCGCATCGTCGACGGGCCCGCCGCCTGCGGCGGCGAACCCTCGGACTCCGATGATCTTGGGTGTCGTTGGCATTGTCTGTTGGTTTCTCTGTGGGGTCGGCGCAATCGCATCTGTTGTCCTAGGCGTCATGGGTCAGCGGAAGGCCCGCGAGCTTGGTCAATCTGACCTTGTCCCCAAGGTCGCCTGGATCGGCGGAATCGTCGTCCTTGTGCTGGACGTCATCGGCTTCATCGTCTTGCCGCCCACATACTCCGGCTGAACCCGCGCTGGCAGCAGTTCCTACACGGTGTCATCGGGCTGTCACCAGGCGGATGCAGTCGTCTCCCTCGGCGCTTACACTGGCCGCGAGGTTCACACCAAAACGGACACACCGCCTCGGGGGATGAGTGCGCAGGAAGAAACAGCCCCAGGTCGACCCGTTCGCTGGCTACCAGGGGCCACGGACCGGGAGCGTCGCGCCACCGTGGGGCGCCGCTCCCGTGTCAGGCGCGCCCGGGCAGCCGCAGCCTACGCGTCCAGCCGCGCAGGACCCCGCCGCGACACACCCTGCGTCCACGCAGGCCGCCCCCTGGACGCAGGCCGTCGGCACTGTTCCCCCGCGCACGGCTCCCGGCACGCGGCGGCCCCCGGGCACCACGACACCCCCACCCACCCCGGCTCGGTCACCTGATCGACCGACCGAACCAGTCGAACCCTCGCCTGAAGGCAGGAAACCGGGCAAAAAGCGCAAGCCGAAGCGCAAGGAACGTCGCGCCGAGGTGCTCGACGGCACGGTATCGATCAGCACCCACCGGTCCGACTTCGGCGCGCGGGCCGCGCGGGCCGGCCTGTGGGGCCTGATGGCCCTCGTCGTCGTCTGCGTGCTCGGACTCGTTCTCCACGAGGGCAGGGGAGTCGCGCCCACTCAGAAGCAGACCGTTGCGCCCTCCGGAGCGGGAGCGGGTGGCTTCGCCTCGGTGTTCATCCAACGGTGGCTTCCCGCGGGCGAGGGAAGCGAGTCCGACCTGCAGCCCTTCATGTCGACCGTGCCCACCCTGACCGCCAAGGCGAACATTCGGTTCGCCGCGCAGACGCCCGTCGTCCTCTCCTCGGACGAGGTCCGATCCGGCTACTGGAGCGTCCTCCTCGCGGTCAACGAGGTGGCGAAGGACCGCGCGGGCAAGCTGCAACCCGCCGGCACCCACTGGTACCGCGTGCCGGTCGCCGAGGCCGGCACGACGGGCACCGGGCCAGGCAGCAACGACACGATCGTGTGGCAGGTGACGTCGGCGCCCTACGAGGTCCCGGCCCCGACCTCGGCGGAGGCCCTCACGAACTCGGTCTACTCCGACGCCGGTGTGTCCACGACCGGACCGATCGGTGACACCTCGCAACGATTCCTCGACGCCTACCTCACGGGACAGGGTGAGCTGGCCCGCTACACCAGCCCCGACGTGTCCATCGCGCCGGTGACGCCGCCCAGCGCCACCAAGGTCACCGTGAGCTCGATCGCCGCCAAGCCGGTCGACGGCGACGCCCAGAATGCGACGGAGGTACCTCCGGACGGCACTACCGTCCACGTCCTCGTGCATGCCACGGTCGTCGGATCCGGTGGTGCCACGATCCCGATGGACTACCCGCTCACGCTGCGGTCGCGAGACGGGCGGTGGGAGGTGCTCTCGCTCGACCCCGCTCCGTCGACCGAGCGGCGGACGAGCGAACCAGGTCGGCAGACGCCCGACGCGACCGACAGCCAACCCAGCGGATCAGCGGTCCCCACACCCTGACCGGCGCCGAAGGAGATCGACCGTGCTACCTCAACTGCTCCACCAGATGGACATGCTCGTCTACGGGGGTGTCCTCGACTGGTTGAACACCAAGATCAGGGACGCCACCACCACCATCAGGGCACTCGTCACCCTCGCCTGCATCGGCGGGCTGCTGTACCTGATGATCAAGGCGAAGTTCCAGGTCAAGGCCGTCATCGTCGGCCTGTGCGTCGCGGCTCTCGTCTTCTGGGCGGTCGGCCTCGACGGATACAAGTCCCTTGCCGCCCTGTTCGCACCCGAGTTCGACAACTAGGGACGTCCCGATGGCCGAGGCGAAGCAGTCGGACCAGACCTTCGAGGTCTGTCGGTCCTACACGTTCGCCCGCCGCTACCCGAAGCTGATCGGGCGGATCAAGTCCGGCATCGGCAACGACCGCGGTTGGACGATCCCCGGCGGGCCGTACTCCCCGCTGCAGATCGGGACGTTCGTCGGGACGTTGCTCGTGCTCGTCTGGAGCCGGGCGGTCTGGGCGCACTTCGGTCCGGTCAACCTGGCCATCTACATCGGGCTGCCGGCCGTGCTCGCCTTCGTCGTCCGCCACCTGCAGATCGAGAACAGGCCTCCGTACCGCTTCCTCATCGGTTTCCTCAAGTATGTCGTCGCCCGCAACCACGGCACCCGCAACGGCAGGAGGGTGCAGGAACCGCGACCGCACACCGTCCGGATGCGCACCCTCGTCCGGGTGGCCAACCCGGAGATCTACGCAGCCCTCGACCGTCGACGCGAGGAGGCCACGTGAGCAACCAGACGTTCCCCGCGTACGACATCGTCGACAACCTGGTGGTGACCCGCCAGGGCACGGTGTGGGCGATCTGGCGCCTCAAGGGCGTCCCCTACATGCGCGCCGGCCTCAACGGCAAGCGCCAGATGCGCCTCGCGATCAAACACCTCTGCTCCGCCCTCCCGGAGGAGTCGCTGCTGCTCACCCTCTGGGCGCGGGTCGATCCGCTGACCGTCGTGGGTCAGACGCTCGACGGCGTCGACACCGACAACCCGATGGTGCAGGAGCTCGCCGCTGCCCACCTCGAGGTCCTCGGCGACGACGAGATCCGCAAGCCGACGCACTGGGTCGCGGTCCCGCTGCCACACATCGACGCACGCAACAGGTTCGGCTCCTACCGCCGTGCCGCACAGGTCTCGATCGCCGAATCGTTCGGCCTCCCCTGGACCAAGCTGCCCGACGACGAGGTGGCACTGCGACAGACCCAGGCGCAACGCCTCGCCAGCCACTTCCCCGCGTCGCTCGGGCACCGCCCGGCCTCGCCGGCCGAGATCCTCTGGATCTACGCGCACCAGCACCTGCGGGGCACCGCCGAGGAGCCACCCCTGCCGGCGGTCGACGACTACGCCCAGCTGTTGCGCTCGGGCCTCAGCCTGGCCGAGTTCCGCGACGCGATCTTCTACGAGGGCGGCAGCAAGGACGACCGGCTCGAATCCATGCGGCGCCCGCTCATCCGCCGGTACGTCCGCATCGACGCGCACGAGCAGAGCTACCAGTCCAACCTCGTCATCGCGGACATGCCGCGCCACTTCACCTTCCCCGGCACCGAGTGGTTCACCTGGCCGTACAACCTGCTGACCGGCCTCGACGACACCGACCCGTTCTGCTGCGACGTCGCGGTGCGGCTGCGGTCCGTCCGCAACGAGGACGCGCAGAAGAAGGCCCGCAGGCAGCGCCGCGAGCTCATCGGGCAGTACGAGGAGTTCGACGGTGACATCGCCGGCGCACCGCCGGAGCTCGGCGACGCGTCCGCCGCGCTCGACCAGGAGAGCGCCGAGCTCGCGGTGAACAAGCTCGACCCGGAGCTGCAGCCGACGATCGTGCTGACGGTGTGGGGCGACTCGGTCGACAAGGTCGAGCACCGCGCCGACCGCATCGAGGCGCTGTACCGGCCCAACCAGTTCCCCGTCCCGCGCCCGACCGGCGAGCAGGAGGAGCTGTTCTGGGCAGGAGTTCCCGGCGCACCCAGGCCACGCGTGTGCGACGACTACAAGCAGTTCCTGCTGCCCAGCGGCTTCGCGGCAGGCATGCCCTTCGTCGACGTCGACCTCGGTGATCCCAGCGGCTTCATCCTCGGCTACCTGACCGAGGTCGGCGTCACCTACCCGGTGATGCTCGACCTCGAGGGCGCTCTGCGTGCCCAGCGTGCCGCGTCGATGGCCTTCACCGGCGAGCTCGGCTCGGGCAAGTCGGTGGCGATGAAGACCGTCACCTACTACATCCTGTCGCGTGGCGGCCGGGGCATCACGATCGACCGCACCCCGATGGGCGAGTGGGCCAGGTTCGCGTACGGCATGCGCCAGTGGGCCGAGCACCGGGGCTATCCGCTGAGCGTCAACGTCATCACCGTTTCCGGCGACGTCGGCTTCTCCTTCGACCCGCTGCGCATCCTGCCGCGCCTCGACGAGGACGTGGACGGCAACACGTTCGACCTGGGTCGCACGATCGCCGAGGGCACCCTGTCGATCCTCCTGGGCTACGAGGCCACCAGCGCGCACGCGTCGATGGTCTCCGAGGTCCTCGACCGGATCGCGCCGCGACCCGACCGCAGCATGGCCATGCTCATCCGCGAGATGGAGTCGCTCGCCTACGCGTCCGCCAGCCGGGGCAAGCCGGTGACGGGCTCGGGAGCTCCTGAAGGCGACGAGCCGGAGGTGCTCAAGGCGCTGGCCGAGGACGACGCCGCCATCGCCTGGGAGATCAGGCGTCAGCTGCGCGCGATCGCCCGCCGTCCCACCTCGCGCGCGCTGTTCGACGAGACGCTGCCCGTGGTGCGTCTCGACGAGGCCGACTTCACCGTGCTGCACACACCGAACCTGCCGCTGCCGCCCAAGGAGGTCGTGAACAACCCCAGCACCAAGCTGAGCTTCGAGCAGATCCACGCGCAGGCACTCATCTACGTCGCCACCGCCGCCTGCCGGTACGTCGCCTTCCGCGACAATCGGATGACGGTCGTCCCGCTCGACGAGTGCTGGTTCCTCAACAACAACCACGAGGGACAGCAGCTGCGGTACGAGATCATCCGCGACGGCCGCAAGCACCGCGCCGCCGTCCTGCTCGGGTCGCACGACGCCGCCGACTTCGGCGACGAGGCCACCAGGGGACTGCTCAAGTACCGGTTCGCCTTCCGCCAGGGCGACGAGAACCTCGCCCAGCTCAACGCGGGATTCGTCGGGCTCGACGCGTCCGACCCGGGCACGCTCGGTCTCATCAACGACCCCGAGCTGCCGTCGGGACGTTGCGTGCTTTTCGACCGGCACGGCAACAAGGGCGTCCTGCACATCGCGATGCCGCCCCTGCAGGACGTCCGCGACGGCATGCTCACCCACACCGGCGTCGAGCCACTCGTCAGTGCTCCCGCACGGCCCGCGACCCAGGACGGCGATGACGCATGACCTCGAGCCTGCGCCGTTGCCTCGTCCGCGTCGTCGCCGTCGCCTGCTGCGTGGTGGCCGTCGCGGCGGCGGTGGTCACCCTCGTCGTCGCCCCGGCGACACCCGCGCACGCCGCGGCGCCGGCAGCGGCACCGTCCCCGATCCCGACCCCGCCGGGAGCCAAGCCGAGTCCCGGTCCCGGCGACGACCCCTGCCGGTTCGTCGGCTGCAGCACCCCCACGGTCACCGCAACGCCCGACGGTCGGCGCACCGCACCCAGCACCACGCCCAACGGCGGTACGCCGACGCCCACGCCCGGCACCTCGCAGACACAGCAGGCGAAGGCGAAGGGCGGCGGTAGTGAAGAGCCGCCCGACTATTTCGGCCAGCTCACCGATCAGAAGGGCTGCGTCGGGCGACCGCACGTCATCGCACCCCGTAGCGCCGGCAAGGCGGCGGGCCACTGCATCCCGGTGTCCTCGTTCGCCGCAATGTACGAGGCCACGTCACCCTCGGCAGGTGCGAGCTGGAAGTGCTTCGTGCCCTTCTTCCAGGGAAGCTGCGGCAGTGGCACCAAGAACGCCGGCGTCGACAGCGCCACGGAAGAGGCTCTGGGCACTCAGTTCGGGTTCGTCTGGGGCATGTACCAGATGGTGGTGAACCTCGCAGCCTGGTTCACCCAGTGGGGCGTCTCATTCCAGCCGCTCGCGGTGGTGAGCGACCTCGCCGGGGACCTGCAGCGGGCCTGGGACGCGAAGGTGATCGACCGGCTCCACCTCGGTGGCTTCGGCGGCTTCGTCCTCATGCTCGCTGCCCTCTGGGCCGGCCTGCTCATGCTCTTCCGCCGGTTCCGCCGCGGCTTCGCCGAACTGATGGTGGCGGTGCTGATCGCCGTCATCGGTGCGGCGTTCCTGCTGCATCCGGGTACGACGATCAACAAGAGCATCAACACCGCGCGCTACTTCGGCCTCACCGTCGCGGTGATCTCCCTGGATCCCGGTGGATCGCCCACGTTGCCCACCAGCGCGCAGGCGGCGAACCGGATCGCCGACCAGCAGGTCGGCAGGGCCGTGTCGGACAAGCTCGTCACCAGCGTGCTGGTCAAGCCGCACATGATCGCCAACACGGGCAAGGTCCAGAAGGGCGCATGCGAGCGGCAGTACTGGGAGATGCTCGACGCCAAGGGTGAGCAGCAGACGACCAGGTACGAGCAGTTCACCAAGGAGGGCGGCTGTGTCACGGCCGGCGCCCTGCGTCCGTCCGTCGAGCGCATCCTGATGGCCTCGCTGCTGCTCATCATGGCGATCCTCATCGCCCTGTTCTGCCTGCTCGCGGTCGGGTTGCTCCTGCTCAGCCAGCTCGCCGCCGCCGTCTACATCGCCGTGGCCGGCCTCGTCTGGACCGTCGCGCCGCTGCCCGGCTGGGGGCGCAGCATCCTGGTGAAGTGGATCACCGGCCTGCTCGTCTGCATCGCCGGCACGATCGCCGGCGTCCTCGTGGTCGTCGTGTACCTGGACGTCCTCGGCGTCATCCTCGGCCTGGGCGAGGCCCCCCTGGTCAACTTCGCGCTCGCGCTGATCGTGGCGGTCGCCGGCTTCATGCTGCGCAAGAAGCTGACAGCCGGTCTGCGCAACGGCGCCCGGCAGATCGGCGCCAAGCTCGAGGGCTCCTTGTCGCGGCCGGGTGGGGAGACCATGGTCGAGACCCAGCAACGCAAGCAGACCGGCCTCGCGCCGCTCCCGGTCGCGACGGCCGTGGCCGACGGCGGCGGCGCACCGGGTGGCGATCCGGCCGGCGCGGTGGGCGGACAGCGCGCCGATCTGGCGAGCGGCGTCGGCGGACGTGCCAAGCCGTTCTTCAGCGAGCGCGTACGCAACGCCGTCGGGCAGAGCAAGCAGGGCAAGCTCGCGCTGAGCACCACGGCGGGTGCCGGACGCGCTGGGCAGCTCGCCGGTGCCGCCGGCAGTGCGGGGGCCGTCGGCGGGACGAGTGCGGCGGGAGGCGCGGCGCTCGGCGCACCCGGGATCGTCGCGCTCGGCGCCGTCCAGGGTGCACAGGCCGCCGGCCGCACCGCGCGCAAGGTCAAGGGCGACGTGATCGACTCGACCACCGGGGGTGGCAACCCGGCGTCGGGCGAACGGGCCACCAGGATCGCGGGACGCGCCGTCCCGCGCGGTGATGGCTCGCCCTCCCGCGGTGGCTCGCCGGCGTCCGAGCGTCCCTCGTCGAACAGGGCCCAGGAGCTGATCGCCGAGATGCAGCGCCGACGGGCCGAACGCGAACAGGAGCTGCTCAGGCGGCAACTGTCCTGACCCTGTGCGGCTGCGACAGTCTGGAGGGGCGAGGTGAGCGCGGAGAACGGCGGACGGCGGGTGCCGATCTGGCTCGTTCTCGTTGTCGCCCTCGCCTTCCTCCCGGCCGGGATGCTCTCGATGAGCATGGGGGCGCTCTTCGGTTCGATGGGCACCGAGTCGCCGTCCGGCGGCGGTTCCGTCACCTGCAAGGGCGTCAAGGCGGGGAGGTACGCCGGGTTCTTCGAGAGTGTTCAGCAGGGCATCCAGGCGCCCGTGACCGACATGCACATCATGGGGCTCGCGGCATGGCAGAAGGCCGAGGGCGGCACCGCCACCTGGAACCCGCTCAACACCACGCACGACGCACCCGGATCCACGGACTACAACTCCGTCGGCGTGAAGAACTACCCGAACGAGGCCGTCGGGGTGTCCGCCACGATCAAGACACTCACCAACGGCAACTACCCCGGCATCCTCAAGGCGCTGCGCGCGGACGCGTTCGACGTCCAGGCGCTCGCACAGGCCGTCGACTCGTCGGTCTGGGGGACCAAGCACCTGACGGACGTCGCAGCCGGATGCACTGCGGTCCAGGCGGCAGGCGACTACGCGAAGGGCTGCCCGGCATTCGACCGCGGCACGCCCTGGGGTGGGCATTCGAACGGCGCCATCCCGTCGAGTGGTCCCCAGATGCTGCAGCTCCCCGGCAGCATGAACAGCCAGTGGCTGCGCTGCGACGCGGGCAAGAGCTTCATCGCGCTCTCCGGTGACTTCAAGAAGAAGTTCGGGCACGACATCTCCGTCACGGACGGGTACCGCACGCTCGCCGAGCAACGTGCGCTCTACGCGAGCAAGGGCGCGGGCATGGCGGCGACTCCGGGCAGGAGCAACCACGGGTGGGGATGCGCGGTCGACCTCGGCAGCGGCATCAACCAGTTCAACAGCCCGCAGTTCCGCTGGATGAAGCAGCACGCATCCCGCTTCGGCTGGGTGCACCCCGCGTGGGCAGAGGCCAGCGCGTTCGAGCCGTGGCACTGGGAGTTCCAGTCCTGCAGCGGGGCGACGGCCGCATGAGACTCTCCACGTTCCTGCTCGTCACGGCGTCGATGTTCGTCCTCGTCATGGGGTCGTGCGGCGCGATGGGCATGTCGTTCACCCAGGGCGGCGACGCGTCGACCGCCTCCGTCGACGCCGGCGGTGCCCGCCCGCCAGGGGCAGCAGGCGGCGACGTCGCTGCGCCTACGGCCAACTGCGCCGCCGACATCCGTCAACAAGGGCTTCCCGCCAGCATGGCTCCCGAGGGGCAGAGCCGTTCGACGCACCTCACTCCTCGGAGCCAGAACGTCAGGAGCCAGGTCGAGGAGAAGTTCGACGGCCGGTTCGAGTCGATCGGTGGGTGGCGACCGGGTCCCGATGCATACTCCGACGACCACGGCTGCGGACGCGCGCTCGATGTCATGATCAGCGGGCTCGGCAAGGCGTCGAACGCCGAGCAGACCGCCAACGGCTTCGCGATCTCGTCATGGGCGATCGCGAACGCCAAGGTGCTCGGCGTGCACTACATCATCTTCCAGCAGTGCATCTGGAACGTGCAGCGCGCGTCGGAGTCGGGCTGTGGCAACGTACCTGCCGGGACGGATGCCAAGGGCTGGCGCAGCATGTCGAGCCGCGGGAGCAACACGCAGAACCACTACGACCATGTGCACATCTCGATGTGGTGAGGTCACGATGACGACACCGAACGCACGACGTGGACCCTCCCGTCGCGCCCTCGTACTCGGCGTCGTCCTCGTCGCGGTGTTCGCGCTGCTCGCCACCTGCGTCGTCGTGGCCCAACGTGGCGACTACTCGGGCAACCGGCTCGGCAGCACACCGGGGACGGACGCGCCGAGCCGCGCGTCGATGAACGCGTCCACGAGCTCGTCACCCGTCGACAGCGGGCCACCCGCCACGCCCTGGCAGCACGTCGACTGGCGCAAGGCGATGAAGCGCAACCAGATCATCTCGCTCACCGTGCCACCGGAACCGAAGGTCGCGACGGCGCGCAAGGATCCGCTCCGGGTCGGCGTGGCCCTCCTCGGAGCCCAGGACAGCACGAACCCGGGTGCGTGGAAGCCCGGAGTCAATCCATTGCGGGGCTACATGTCGCCGAAGCTGTCGAGTGCGTACACCCCGCCGAAGACGACCGAGGAAGGCGAGGACCCGGGCGACCAGGGACCCGAACGGCTGCCGAAGGGCGCGAAGGCGTCGTACGAGTTCTACTGCCACGTCGCCTCGCACAAGAAGGCCGTGGTCGTGGCCGTCTGCGCGTACCACGTGCGGGTCGCCGCGGCCGGAAAGGTGACGCGCGAGGAGGACAGCGCCGACCAGAAGCTCACCGTGCGACGGGCAAAGGACGGCTGGCGCGTCGACCGGATCGACGTCACCACGTCGCAGCGGGACTAGCCATGCCACGGTCGACGACGCCCGACTACTACGACCTGCTCGGCGTACCTCACGACGCGGACACCGAGGCCATCACCCGCGCCTATCGCAAGCTCGCGCGCGTCTCTCATCCCGACAGCGGCGGCAACAGCGGGATGTTCCGGCTGCTGCGCACGGCGTACGAGACGCTGACGGATCCCTCGCAACGCAAGGCCTACGACGACGGCCTCGACGGCACGGACCCCCAGCCTCCTCCGGCGAAGGCGTCGAGCCAGCCGACGTCCGAGGCGGCAGGTGACACGGAGCAGACCGCAGCAGGCACCTGGCAGTTCGCCGATGGCACGGCTCGCAGCATGGTCGTCGAGCCCGAGCAGCTGACGTGGTGGTCGCGGGTCGACCCCGACGCGCCGTCCGTGGTCGACCCGCCGTACGGCCACGGGAAGCGAGTGGCAGGGGCCGCCGTCCTGGTGTTCCTCGCCGTCACGGTGACGATGGCCGTGACCCACCTCGTCGCACTCGTGCCGCTCGTCGCCGGTGTGGTCCTGATCATCGCCTCTTACCTGCGGGCGTACCGCGAGACGGACAACTCGACGCTGGCGTCCGTGGTCGGACTCGTCGCGGTGGTGGGCACGGGCGGCTACATGTACCTCGGGGGCAAGCCGCTGGCCCCTGTGCTCGGCTTCGGCTGCCTGGCCGTCCTGGTGGCGGCCGTCGTGCTTGCCTACCGGTACGGCCGGTCGGCGCTCCTCGACCGGCTGGCCCGACCCGAGGCCGTCGCCCAGGTCGAGTATGGACGCCCCGGCGAGAGCCACGCGTCCGACGACGACAGGTTCGGCGAACGCATGGGCGCCGACGCGTTGGTGTCGCTCACCTACCTGCCCGGCGTCCGCCTCTTCCACGGCGTGGGCAGCACCGTGGAAGGCACTGCGGTCGACCACGCCGTCGCCTGCGGCCGCCGCGTCGCGCTGGTCGAGTCGCGGTACTGGGAGCCCGGCCGGTACTCCTGGACGCCGCACGGCGCGCTGCTCCGCGACGGCCGGCATTTCCCCGGTGGCGAGACCGGGCTCCACGCCACCGTCGCGGGCTATCAGCGCGCGCTGGGCGCCGACGTCGCGGTGCGTGGCTTAATCCTGGTGATCGCGTCCCGGCCGGGTCCGGTCACCCTGGACGACGGGCCGACGGACGTCACGCTCGGCGACCCGCAGGCGATCGTCGAGGAGCTGGGCGACTGGTTCCTGCAGACCGGCCCGGTGAACGTCGTCGACCGCCGGCTCCTCCTGCGCCTGCACAACCAGCGCGACGCTGTCGGCGACGGAGGTCGGACATGAGCAAGCAGTCCGGTGACGGCTTCTGGGAAGGCCTCGTCGTCATGCTCTTCTGCGGCCTGCTCGCGGTCTTCGGTTACCGCAAGCTGAAGCCCGCAATCGAGGGCTGGCTCGAGGACCGCGGCATCCACGTGGACGACCTCGCCGACAAGGCAGGTGCGATACCCCTCGACAGCATGATCGACATCGGCGCGGCCCTGGTCGGGATCGGCCTGCTGGTGACGATCTTCCTGGCAGTCCGCGGAGTTCGCCGCCGCGGCAAGAACGACAAGGACAAGAAGAAGAAGGTCAAGGCCTGGCGCTGATCCAGCGGCCAGCTCTGAGCGGCACGTCACACCACCGCAGCCCGCTGCGTGGACCTATCGACGTTCATCCGTGCGGGAGTGTCTGACAGGCTCGAAGGCCGCCTCTACGTGCGGCCTCAAGTATCTCGTCTCGCAGGGATGCGATTTCTTCCTCATCGAGGGCAACCTCGGTAGCGACAGACACAGACCACTCTGTGGGGCTATGACGCCACAACGTCATCCATGCCTCGAACTCTTCCTCACCGCGCAGCTCCCTGCACCCGAACTCCTCGTCCCAGTCATCACCCAGACGTCCCTCGTCCTCCAGATGGAGTGCGCTTCGAAGGATCTCGAGCACCTCGTAGTCAACGTCACCACGCATCTCAACTCTGAGCCGCGTCGACGATGTCATCGACTGCTCCTTTCGACGAGATCGACTATCCAGTCGTCTGGGCGGAAGTGGGCCGATATGTCGGACCCTTTGTGGGGTGGTCCTGACGACCCGAACAACGCTGGCGCTATGTCTCGTCCAGTCTTACCTCGCCAGCGGTGTGCCCAGCGGTTCAGTTTCCTGAAGCTCTGGGAGACTGCATCCCGGTTCGCGAATCCAAAGGGTTCCTTGAGTAGCTCTCCCTTGAAGTCCTTCTCCTCCCACCGCCTCTGCACTACCTCGAGCATCTTGTCGGAGGAGATCTGGACATCGTAGTCACTGAGTTTGGGGTCCACACCGAGCTTCTTACCGCTGTCGAAAGGACGGCTCTTGGGTCGGGCCGGGTCGTCGCCGAACCAGTCCCTGACGGCCTGCTCGGTCGTAGGATTCCAGTCGGGATGGCCGGGTCCTGGAAACTGCTTGTGTGGTCCGGAGAAGAAGTGGGCGGCGGAGCCCTGGAGGCGTACGTCGACGTCGGCCGGGTCGATGCCGTCGGCTAGCAAGGCGTCGCGCAGTGAGGTCTTGAAGTCGCGGTACTGCTCGGGAGTCATGCCCAACGGCGCTTCGCGTTGGCTCCACCAACGCACCTGCTGGGGTGTGAGGCCCAACTGCTGGCAGTCCCGCGGAGTCACCTGGTACCCGGACGGGTCCGTGGGCAGTTCGTTCCGGACGTCGTCCCATGTCGGGGGGCGATCGGCGTCGTTGTCGCGGTGCGGCTTGTCACCGTCCTCGCGGCGCGGCGGGTCGGAGTCATGCTGGCCCGCGTCGTGCCGCGGATCCTCCTCGTGCGGCCCATCCTCGGCCGGTCTGTCGTCGCCTGGACCTGGGTGATCGCGGGTCCCCGCGCTGTCGGCAGCTGGGTTTTTGGGTGGTGTCGGTGCTTGGTCGTGTGGGAGTTTCGGTGCGGCGCTGTCGTGGGTGGTGGTGGCGCGGACGGATTCGGGGACTCGCTCGGATGCGCGAGGGGCGAGGAGTTCGTCGAGGCGGTGGGGAGTCT
>WHST01000115.1 GCA_009379955.1 Streptosporangiales bacterium
GAGATGCTCACACCCTCCTTATGCAGGGCGCGGAACCGACGCAAGTTCATCCAATCCTCCTGATCCAAGATCATCGAAAGCGGTCACCCTTCGGTCGTCTGCTTGGCCGCTGACGAACCGAAGGGTGATCACTCACGCATCGAACACAGCTACGACGCGCCGAAATCTCTGGACATGAGGTCGTACCCCGCTATGGACATGAGGTCGTACGCGGACAATCACCACCGAATCGCGAGGAGACCCCCATTTGAACATGCGGCTTCACCTGATCCTCGGCGGTCACGACCAACCCCGCGCCCATCGCCAGGGCGCCGACCAGTAGCACCCGACGTGGACCGAACCGGTCGGCCGCCGCCCCCGTAATCCCTCCGAGACCGAAATACGCGAACGAGGCGACGGAGAACAGTGTGGCCCCCGTCGCCCGGCCGACTCCACGTCCGGCGCGAATTCGCAGACGGCGGAGGTCAGCGCCGCGTGGTCGAAGACATCGCACACGACGGAGTCGGCGCCGAGCGCCTGGAGTTGTTGCGCTTTGCCCGGCGTACGCGTCATCCCAGACACGTGGTGCCCGGCGTCGACGAGCAGCCGAGTCGGGCGTAGGCCGATGACGCCGCTCGCCTGCGATGAAGAAACGAAGTGCGTCACGCTGGTGTCAAGTGATGACAACTGTCTGGCACCGTGGACGTGTTGGTTCCGCCATTGAACATTCCGCCCAGCCTCGAATCCCTGCACTGGCAGGTGGCGACGCGGACTGCCGACGAACGACTTATGCGCAGCCCTGGGCCGACATCAACGCGACCGTCGACGCCACGCGACTCAATTTGATCGTCAGCAATCAGCATGCGATGACACCTGTCCAGCACCGGCCGCGCACTCGCAGGTCGGAAAGCTTCGGTGCCGCATCCTAGGCCGCCAAGCAAGCGTTTGCTAGCGTCATGGCATGAGGGGCCACGCCGCCACGCCGCTCTCCATGTTCGACGCCGCTTACGGGGGTGGCACGCAGGAAGTGCGTCCTGGGCAGGCGTGGATCATTCTCGCCGCCGCGTTCGCCGCGATGTTCAGCGCCTTCGGCATCGCCTATAGCTACGGTGCCGTCGTGGAATCGCTGCGCGCCGACCTTGGTGTCGGCCGGGCGGCGGGGGCCACACTGTTCTCCGTCGCCTCGTTCGCGTATTTCGGTCTCGGAGGGATTACGGGGGCGGCGGCCGACCGGTTCGGTCCACGTCGGGTGCTACTGGTCGGCGCCCTGGCGATGGGCGCGGGGTTGGTCGTGACGGCGCAGGCTGACTCCATCGGCGTTGCGCTCGCAGGCTACGGGCTCGGAGTCGGCATCGCCGTCGCTTGTGCTTACGTGCCGATGCTCGCGCTGGTCAGTGGTTGGTACACGAAGCGTCGGACGTTTGCGCTCGGGATCGCCGTAACCGGCATTGGGCTCGGGACACTGGCGGTTCCGCCCGCCGTGGCGGCGTTGGTGGCCGAGATCGGATGGCGCGACACATACCGCGTCCTGGCGGCCGGCGGAACGGCCGTGCTGGCCGGGTGTGCAGTCGTGGCCCAACCGCCACCGCCGAAGGACAACGGCCCGGGCGTTCGCCTGCGCGACGCGCTCCGCATGGCCGACTACCGCCGGCTCTACGTGTCGATGCTCTTGCTCTCGCTTGCCTTGTTCGTCCCGTTCGTGCACTTGCCGGCGTACGTGCAGGAGCGCGGCATCAGCCCAGGCCTGGCGGCGCTGCTCATCGGCGCGCTTGGCACCGGCAGCGTAATCGGGCGCCTCGCGCTCGGCGTGGTCGCCGGCTGCTGGCTGCTGCGCACCTACAAAGCCTGCTTCGCGGTGATGACGCTGAGCTTCGCGGTCTGGGCCGGCGCCGGTGGCAGCTACCCAATGCTCTTGTTGTTCGCGAGCCTGCTGGGCGTGGGCTACGGCGGCTTCGTGGCCCTCAGTCCCGCGGTCGTCGCCGCACGTTTTGGGGTTGACCGCCTCGGTTCGGTGCTTGGCGTTCTGTATACCGGGGCGGCGCTCGGCTCGGTCGCGGGCCCGCCGCTCGCCGGGGCGGCGATCGACGGGGCTGGCCACGGCGCGGCGATCGCGGGGTCGCTCGCGTTCGCGGCGGCGGCTCTCTGCGTGCTGGTGCCCTTCACGCCGCTGCCCGACGACGACCCCAGCCATCTGCCGCGGTGATACGGGCAGACCGGGTCCCGCGCCGATTGCTAGGGCGGCATATACGTCGCGAGGGCCTCGTGAGCCGGACCGGCGACGGCGCCCGCCCCCAGGAGCCGGACGATCGCCTCGCCGGAGAGCCCGGCTTCGGCGAGAACCTGCTCGGTGTGCTCGCCGAGCGCAGGCGCTGGGCGCCGGGCCAGGTCGGCCGGCGTCGCGGAGAGCTTGATGGGCACGCCGAGGCGCTCCACCGGGCCGCTCGGGTGCGGCACTTCGATAAGCATCTCCCGGGCGGCCGTGAGGGGCGACGCGAGCGCTTCGTCGAGCTCGAGAATCGGCTCGAGGCAGCAGTCGTGCTGCTCGTTGAATGCCGCCCACTCGGCGCGCGTGCGCGCGGCCATGATGCCCTCCACCTCGCGGTGGGGCGGCGTGCCGGGTCGCGCGAACTGCTCGCTGACGAGATCCTCGCGGCCGATGCCGCGACACCAGGCGGCCCAGAACTTCGGTTCGAGCGCCGCGATCGTGACGTATCCGTCCGCGCACGCGTACGGCCGGTAGCACAGCAGACGGCCCCCGAGGTCGAGATCGCCGCGCCGGAAGTTGCCGTCGAACAGCCCGCGCGCCGTGTGCAGGACGGTCCACGCCAGCACGTTGTCGGCCATCGCGACGTCCACGAGTTGGCCCTCCCCGGAGCCGTCGCGCGCGCAGCGCCGAGAGGATCCCGATCACCGCCATTAGCGCGCCGCCGATGTCGCCGATCTGCGCGGCCGGCTGGACCGGCGGCCCACCTTCCTCGCCGGACAGGGCGAGCATCCCCGTGACCCCGAGGTAGTTTAGGTCGTGGCCGGCGCGCAACCACCGACGCGTCTTGCCCGTACCCGCTGATCGCGCAGTAGACCAGCCCCGGATTGCGCCGGCGAAGCGCGTCGTAGCCTACTCCGAGCCGGTCCATGACGCCGGGCCGGAACGACTCCAACACGACGTCGGCGCCCGCGGTGAGCGCCAGGAACGCGTCTCGGCCGTGCTCGTGCTTGAGGTCGACGCGGATCGACCGCTTGTTGTGGTTGAGCGCCAGGAACAGCGCCGAGCGCGTGCTGACGGCACCGGACTCGCGATACGGCGGCATCCAGCGGACGTAGTCGCCGTGCCCGCAGTCTTCGACCTTGACGACGTCGGCGCCCAGGTCCGCCAGCAGCAGCGAGCAGAAGTCTCCGGGCAGCAGCCGGCTCAGGTCGAGCACGCGCACGCCATCGAGGGCCCCGGCGCGCATCGTCACCTGCCGCGCGCCGGGCGCAGCGCCTCGCGGTCCCACGTGCGCTCCGTGATCCCGAGCTTGCGCAGCTCGACCTTCCGGATCTTCGCGGTGGGCGTACGCGGCAGCTCGGGCACCACTTCCACGTAGCGCGGGACCATGAACCGGGGGACGCGCTCGGTGAGGAACTCCACGAGGTCGGCCGGCGCGAGTTCGACGCCCGACTGGGGGACGACGATGACCTTGACCTCCTCCTCCTCCTCCTCGTACTCCGACTCCACGCCGACCGCGGCGCACTCCAGCACTGCGTGGTGCTCACAGACGCTCGCCTCGAGCTCCACCGAGGAGATGTTCTCTCCGCGGCGGCGGATCGCGTCCTTCATGCGGTCGAGGAAGTAGTAGTTGCCGGCTGCGTCCATGCGGAAGGCATCGCCCGTGTGCATCCACTGGTTGCGCCACGCCTCGACCGTCTTCTCGGCCATCCCGAGGTATCCGGCCATCATCGTCCACGGCTCGTCGCAGCGGACGATCAGCTCGCCGACCTCGCCCGGCGCGACCTCCTCGTCGTTCTCGTCGACCAGGCGGCAGGTGACGCCGGGCCGCGGCCGGCCGCACGCGCGGTAGTCCGGCGTGTCGTAGTCGGACGAGCGCAGGGGAGCGCTGGTCTCGGTCTGGTTGTATAGCGTCCGCACGCGCACGCCGAAGCGCTCGCGGAAGGCGTCGAGCTGGTGCGGCAGCGGAATGATCAGCGCCTTCTCGAGCGGATGGTCGCGGTCGTCGCTGCGGGGCGGCTGGTCGAGCAGGAAGCCGGTCATCGAGCCCATCAGACACACGCACGTCGAGCCGGTCGCGCGTACTTCGGCCCAGAACTCGTCCGTCCTGAAGCGCGGCTTGAGCACTACGCGGCCGCCCGCCTGCAACATCGCGCCGACTGCCACCTTGGCGGCGACGTGGTAGAGCGGCAGCATCGAGTAGTAGGCGTCGCCCGGGCCGAGGTCGCCCGGGGGCCAGGCGCCGTCGACGCTGGCGCGGATGTGGCCGTAGGGGATGAGGACGGCCTTCGAGGCGCCGGTGGTGCCGGAGGTGAAGAGGACGCACGAGATGTCGCTCTGGCCGAGCGTGGCCGACTCGTCGACCGGGTCGGCCACGGCGAGCGCCGGCTCCAGCGCGACGACCCTCCACGGCAACCGGCGAGCAGCGTCGGCGTCGCCCGCGACGACGAGTGTCTCGAGCAACGGGACCTCGTCGGCGATCTCCGCGAAGCGCTCGACGTAGCCGTCGTCGACGATGGCGACCCGCACGCCGGTCGTGTTGAGGACGTGCGCGAGGTACGTGCCGCGATAGTCAAGGTGGACAGGCACCTCGCCCGCTCGGGCGGCGTTGATCCCGAACCACCCGTGCAGCGACATCCGCGGCTGCGCGAGCATCGTCGCGACGTACTCGCCGGGCGCGACCCCGAGGCCCCTGACGAGCCCGGCCCACCGCCGCGCCGCGGCATGCACCTGGCCGAAGGTGTCCCCGGCCTCGCCGACGACGTCCACGAAGGGCCGGTCGGGCGCCTCCTGCGCCCTCTGCGAGAGGAGCCCCGCGAGCGTCCACTTGTGCCTTGCCACCTCCACCGCTGCACTCTCCTTTGCGTGGGGACACTTCGCAGCGCGCGAGTCCATGGCTCGCGCGCCGTGCTGCAGTCCCAAGCGTATCCCTGGACAGGTATCCAAGCAAGCGCTAGCTTAAGCGCATGACACCGGCCCCGTCCGAGAATCCGAGCCATCTTTCCGTCGTGCCCGTGGCGGCCGAACCGCCCGTCGCGGCGGCGCGGGCGCGGGCCGGCTCGCCCTTCGCGACGGTCGAGGACGGGCTCGCTGACATCCGCGCCGGCCGCATGGTCGTGGTGGTCGACGACGAGGATCGCGAGAACGAGGGCGACCTCACGATGGCGGCGCAGCTCGCCACCCCGGAGTCCGTCAACTTCATGGCCAAGGAGGGCCGCGGCCTGATCTGCCTCGCCCTTACGGGCGAGCGTTGCGACGAATTGGGTCTCGACCTCATGGCGGCCAAGAACGAGTCGCGGTTCGAGACCGCCTTCACCGTCTCCATCGAGGCGCGCGAAGGCGTGACGACCGGCACCTCCGCCGCAGACCGCGCCCGCACCGTCCAGGTCGCGGTTCATCCCGCGACGTCGGCGCGCGACCTCGTCCAGCCCGGCCACGTCTTCCCGCTCAAGGCGAAGCGCGGCGGCGTGCTTGAGCGCGCCGGCCAGACTGAGGCGGCCGTCGACCTCGCGCGCTTGGCCGGTCTGCATCCGGCCGGGGTCATCTGCGAGGTCATGAACGACGACGGCACGATGGCTCGCGTGCCGGACCTGACGCAGTTCTGCTCTCGCCACGGGCTGAAGATGGTGACCGTTGCGGACGTGATCGCCTACCATCGCCGGCATGACCGGCTGGTCGAGCGCGTGGTGGCGACCGACCTGCCGACCGCCTACGGCCACTTCACGGCCGTCGGCTATCGTGCGCTGGTCGATGGAAAGCATCACCTCGCGGTGGTCAAGGGCGATGTCGTCGACAAGCCGGACGTGCTCGTGCGCGTGCACTCCGAGTGCGTCACCGGCGACGTCTTCCACTCGCTGCGCTGCGACTGCGGCGAGCAGCTCGAGTCGGCGATGGCCCGGATCGAGCGCCAAGGCGAGGGCGTGGTGCTCTACCTGTCCCAGGAAGGCCGTGGCATTGGCCTGCTGGACAAAGATGTGCGCTTACAAGCTCCAGGAGGAGGGTCTGGACACCGTCGAGGCGAACCTGCGCCTGGGGCTGCCCGCCGATCTACGCGACTACGGCATCGGCGCCCAGATCCTTGCCGACCTCGGCTTGTCCTCGATTCGCCTGCTCACCAACAACCCAAAGAAGATCTACGGGCTGGAGGGCCACGGGCTGCGGTGACCGGCCAGATCCCGCTCGAGCTCCCGGCGAACCGGCACAACGAGGGCTACCTGCGGACGAAGGCGGAACGCATGGGCCACACGCTGCCCGTCCGCAACCCCTGACCAGGGAGGTGCTTGCATGCAGGCCCTCGGCTTCGTGAATCCCGAAGGGGCGCCCCCGCCCGTCGGCCAGTACACCAACGTCTCGATCGTCGGTGCCGGTGCGGCGACCGCGTACGTCGCCGGGCAGCTCGCGGTTGACGAGACGGGCGCGCTTGTCGCACCCGGGGACTTCGATGCACAGGCGGACGCCGTCTTCGCCGGCCTGGCAACACTGCTCGAGTCGCTGGGGTCGTCGCTCAAGGAGGTCGCGTTCGTCCGCGCCTTCCTTGTGCGCGACGAGGACTTCGTGGGGTGGCGCGACGCGCGCAGACGGGCCTTCGCCGAGCATGGCGTACTCGAGCCGCCGCCGGCCACGACCGTGGTCGTCAGCGGCCTCTACGGCGGCGCACTGATCGAACTCGATGCGGTTGCCGTCCTGGCCTCTGGCAGCTAGACTGAGAATCGATGCAAGCAAGCGCTTGCTTGACAATGGAGGGGCGGAGAACTAGCCTGCTGTCCCCGTGCCGGTCGCGGCTCCGTGGGGGAGCGCGGCCAAAGCGAAAGGAGAGAGCTCCGTGGCGACCGACGCGGTGCCTGACTACGAGCACGTCACCCTCCCGATGCTCCTGCGCCGCCGCGCCGAGGAGCATCCCGACCGCGTCTTCCTGCAAGAGGTCGGCGGCGACTCCCAGACCTACGGCGAGGTTCTCGCCGGCACGCGCCGGTGGGCTGCTGGCCTCCGCGGGGCCGGCGTGCAGCCCGGCGACAAGGTGCTCGTGATGATGCCGGCCTCGAACAGCTCCGTGCAGATCTGGTTCGCGCTCAACGGCATCGGGGCGACCGAGGTCCCCGTGCACAACGACTACCGCGGCCAGATGCTCAGCCACCTGATCGACGTCAGCGGCGCGCGGATGATGACCATCCACCCGCGCTTCCTCGAGCGCCTCACCGAGCTCGACCGCTTCGGCAACCTTGAGAAGGTCGTCGTCCTCGAGGAGGTCACGGACACCGGCCTGCCGCTCGAGGAGCTCCTCGCGGCGGACCTGCTCGCTGGCGCTGGCGCGGGCGAGGACGAGGCGCTCGACGGCCATCAGTACTACGACGTGTCGACGATCGTCTTCACGTCGGGTACGACCGGCCTCTCCAAGGGCGTGCTCAACGTCCACGCCCAGCTGCACGTCACGAGCATCGGCGCCTGGGAGACGCTCGGCCCAGACGACGCCTACTACTCCGTGCTGCCGCCGTACCACGTCGGTGGCAAGGTCGCGGTCTGCGCGATGCTCGGTGTCGGCGGGCGCGCCGTCTTCCGCGAGCGCTTCTCGACGGCCGAGTTCTGGGACGACATCCGGCGCTACGACTGCAACGTTGTGGCGCTGCTCGGCGCGATGGCCAACTTCATCTTCCGGCAGGAGCCGCGGCCCGACGACCGCGACAACCCGGCGGACAAGATCCTGATGATCCCGCTGATCCCGGAGGTCGAGGCGTTCAAGGAGCGCTTCGGGGTCCGGGTGCGCACGATCTTCAACCAGACCGAAATCAGCTCCCCGATCGCCACGACCGGCTACGACCTCTTCGACAACAAGAGCTGCGGCCGCGCGCGCCCCGGCTACGACTGCCGCGTGGTCGACGACAACGACGAGGAGGTCCCGCACGGCGGGGTGGGTGAGCTCGTCGTCCGCTGCGACCGCCCGTGGCGACTGATGGCGGGCTACTACAAGGAGCCCGAGAAGACGGTCGAGGCGTGGCGCAACCAGTGGCTTCACACCGGTGACGGCTTCCGCCGCGACGAGGACGGCAACTTCTACTTCGTCGACCGCTTCAAGGACGTAATCCGCCGCCGCGGGGAGAACATCTCCTCGGTCGAGGTCGAGCTCATCGTCAACCAGCATGACGACGTGATGGAGTCGGCCGCCATCCCCGTCACCTCCGACGTGGGCGAGGAGGAGGTCAAGGTCGCCGTCGTGCTCAAGCCGGGCCGCGAGCTCGCGGAGGAGGTGCTCGCTCGGTTCTGCACCGAGCGGATGCCGCGATTCATGGTGCCGCGCTACATCGAGTTCGTCGACTCCCTTCCCAAGACCCCCACGGAGAAGATCCGCAAGGCCGAGCTGCGGAAGCTCGGGATCACGGAGCACACGTGGGACCGCGAGGCCGCCGGCGCTCGCGTCGCGTGACCTGAACAGAAAGGCAGTGGGCACGATGTCATCAGCACAGGCCGAGAAGACCGACTCCCGACGTGAGCGACCCGAGCCGTCGCCGGAGGAGAAGGCGGTCGTCGCGGTGATCCGCTGCTTCGCCAAGGCCTTCGCCACGCACGACACGGACATGTTCATGTCCGTGTGGGATCAGGAGTACGGCGACCGGATCGTCTACCAGCCGGAGGAGATCGGCACGGACGTGAAGGGCCTCGACGGGGTCAAGGCCTACTTCGACCACGTTCCACAAGTCGTCCGCGCCCTCCGCGACGTCAAGACGCTCGAGTTCCGAGCCGAGCTGCTCGAGGACAACTACGCGCTCGTGCACAACCGTTTCTGGTGCCGCCTGGCGCTGCACAAGCGCCCGTTCGTCTACGACGGCCAGGTGCGCCAGTCGTTCGTACTCCGCAAGCGCGACGGCGAGTGGAAGGTCCTCCACTACCACGAGTCCCGCCAGTCGCCGGGCTTCGAGGAGGCCGTGGGCTCATGGTGAATGGACGCGCAGCGCGCCTCGCGCAGTTCTGGGACGACATGCAGCGCTCGGATTTCGGACACGCGGCGGAAATCTACGCGGCTGACGCCACGGTCGACCTCTCCGGGCTCGAGCTGCACGGCCGCGACGCGGTGCGCGAGCACATGGAGTCGTTCCGGCGGTCGTTCCCGGACGTCAGCTACACCGTCCACCACCGCGCCGAGCTCCCGGGCGACAAGGTGATCGAGGAGTGGTCGTGCGTCGCGACGCACGACGGCGAGTTCATGGGCCGCCCGGCGAGCGGCAACTCCGTCCGGCTCAACGCGGCGACGGTCTACGAGTTCGAGGGCGAGCACGTCACGCGCGAGCGCAGCTACATGGACACGTCCCGCACCATGCTCAAGACGGGCGTCCTGCAGAAGGCGCCATGACAGTTCTACGCCCCGACGACATGAGCGCGAAGCAGCTCGACGCGCTGTTCCGTCAGGCGATCGGGCCGCGGCCGCTGGCCATCGTCTCGACCACCGGGCGCTTCGGCATCACGCACCTGTACGTGACGGAGTGGTACTCGTCCGCGTGCTCGTATCCGCCCACCCAGTACTTCTCGATCGACCCCGAGGCCGAGGAGTGGCGCGGCGGCGAGCTGCTCGACCACCTGCGCGCCAATCGCGACTTCGTGCTCAACGGGGTCGATGAGGCGCTCGCCCCGGCGCTGGCCATCATCGAAGGGCCGCGCGACCCTGACTCGAGCGCCCTCCAGCGCGCCCGGCTCACCGCGATCCCGTCGACGCAGGTCGGCTCACCCCGGGTCAAGGAGTCGCCGACGCAACTCGAGTGCCGGGTGCTCGACATCTTCTCGGTCGGCAACCGGTACGTCGTGATCGGCGCCGTCGTCGCCTTCCACGTGCGCGAGGACCTCTTCGACGAGCACGGGGGCAAGATCGAGCAGACCGCCTACCGTGCCGTCGGCCGCATCGGCCTGGACGAGCACATCCGCTGCTCCGAGCTGTACCTGATGAGTCCCAGCCTTCCGATCACGGCCGACGGGATGCCACTCTCGGGCGCGACGACATGATCCTGCGCAATCCGGGGGAGCTCGAGAACCTCGCGTCCTACAAACTGCTCACGGGGGCGATGGTCCCGCGCCCGATCGCCTTCGTCTCGACCGTCGGGGCGGACGGCGTAGAGAACATCGCGCCGTTCAGCTGGAACACCGTCGTCTCGACGGACCCACCGATGCTGGCGTTCACGACCTTCCGGCTCCCGGGCCGCCTCCACGACAAGGAGGACACCCTCAGGAACGTCCAAGACACCGGCGAGTTCGTCTACAACATCGTCACGTACGACATCGAGCAGAAGATGGTCGACACGTCCGCTGACTGGGCGCCCGAGGTGGACGAGTTCACGCAGTGCGGCCTCACGGCGGTCCCGTCCACGGCGGTCAAGGCGCCGCGGCTGGCAGAGTCGCCCGTGAGCTTCGAGTGCACGCTCGAGCGGGTGATCGAATGCGGTGGCGGCGAGACGCACCTGGTCATCGGCCAGGTCATCGCGATCGACGTGGTGGACGAGCTGATCGTCGACGGACGGCTCGACATGTCGAGCGTCGCGCGGACCGGCCGCATGGCCGGGACGCAGTACGTCCGCACGAACGACGTGCTGGTCCTGGGCGCTGCGGCGGCCGGCACGCGCCAGCGCGCGTACGCGACCGACTACCTTTTCGACGTCTGAGCCCGTGGAGTTCCTCGTCGAGATGCAGGTCAACCTGCCGCCTGACGTGGACCCGGGTAGGCTGGCGGAGTTGCGCGTCGCCGAGGCGGCCCGGTCGCGCGAACTGCTCGAGGCGGGCGCGATCGTCCGCATCTGGCGGCTGCCGGGGCGGACCGCCAACGTGGGCGTCTGGGAGGCGCGCGACGGCTCTGAGCTGCACGCGCTCGTGGCATCGCTGCCGCTCTTCCCATGGCTCGACGTGACGGTCTCCGCCCTAGCGGAGCACCCGACGGAGGCGGCGGAGCATGCAGGTCAATCGGTGCGTTCGGGATCTTGACGTATGGCTGCCGACGCTCTAAGCTAGCGCTTGCTTGGTTGGCCGGCCTTAGAGGGGCTTGCCGTCGGGTCCTTACCGTCGGACGAAGGAGTGGGGTTGGAGATGGCGAGCGTAGCTCGTAGGTTCCTCACTGCCGCCGTGGTTGTTGCGGCGGCAGTGTTCACGGGTTGTGGCGGCGACGACGGGGCGCCGGCCGGTGGTGGTGGTGGCGACACCGGCACGATCAAGTATGGGCTGATATCGGCGTTCTCGGGCTCGACGGCGAGCTGGGGCACGGCGGAGAAGGCCGCGGTCGAGCTCGGCATCGAAGAGGTCAACAAGACCGGCATCAAGGTCGACGACACGACATACAAGTTCGAGCTCTTGACCTATGACTCGGCCTACGACCCCACCAAGGCGGCGTCGGCTGCGCAGGAGGCGCTCACCAAGGACAATGTCCAGTTCCTCGAGAACCTCGGCGCCGGCACGGTCGCGGCGGTGCAGCCACTCACCGAGCGCAGGAACGTCCTGCTGATCTGCGCGTGCGGCGGCGACACGTTCCTCGGAGAGGAGCATCTGCTGACCTTCCGCCCCTACTTCGATGTCCCGACCTCGCTGAAGGCGTCGCTCACGTACCTCCAGGAGTCCGACCCCAACGCGAAGAAGCTCGCGATGATCTATCCGGACGACGAGGCCGGGCACACCAACGCCGAGCGCTCGGAGCAGTACGCTCGCGAGCTCGGCTTCGAGACCCAGATGCACTTCATCGACCGCTCGACGCAGGACCTCGCGCCGCTGATGACGAAGGTACTCAACGGCGACCCGGACGCGGTTGACGTCGGTCCGTCGCCCGAGGCGCTGTACATCGGGATCGTCAAGGAGGGCGGCCAGCAGGGCTTCAACGGTCCGTACATCTTCCCGGACGTCCTGCACTTCGAGACCACGATCGACGCCACCGGCCCCAAGCCGCTGCAGGCGTCGCTCTCGTCGCCGTGTCAGCTCGAGCCGACCACGGACGTCGCGAAGAACTTCGCCAGCGCGTTCGAGGAGAAGGCCGGCATGGAGGTCCAGTGGTGGGCCGCCCAGAACTACGACGCCGTCCGGCTCCTAGCGAAGGCCATCGAGGAGGCGCAGTCGCTCGACACGAAGGCGGTGGCCGAGGTGCTCGGTGGGGATGCCATCACAGTCGACGGCGCCACCGCTGGTGGCGCCCCCTCGCTCAGCTACGGGACCGTGGTCAACGGCCTCCCCCGAGCGTTCGACGTGCCCTACCCGGTGTGCGAGGTCAAGGGCGGCAAGCTGATCCAGGCGACGACCGGGTCCTGATCGACGAGACTTGAGATGGGGAGGCCGCGCTGGCGGCCTCCCCGCCTCTCGAGGAGACTCACTTGTCCATATTCGTCCAGGTGATCCCGAACGGGATCGTGTCGGGGGCCCTGCTGGCGGTCGTCGCGATCGGGCTCACGCTGATCTTCGGGATCCTGCAGGTCATTAACTTCGCCCACGGGGTGCTCTTCCTGATGGGTGCGTACATCGTCTGGTACCTGACGACGCACGGCGTCCCCTACTACGCGGCGCTGCTCGCGGCCATGGCGCTGCTGGGGTTGGCCGGCGTCCTGCTCGAGATCGGGATCTTCAACCGCCTCCACGGCAAGGTGCTCGAGGGCGCGATCGCTGGCATCGCGGTGATGGTGCTGCTCCAGAACGCCCTCACCTACGTCCTCCCAGGCGACCCCCAGGCGCTCGACTCGCCGCTGAACGGCCGCGTGGAGCTCGGCGGCGTGGTGATCTCGCATCACCGCCTCTTCGTCGTGGCCGTCGCCTGCTCGCTGTGCTACGGCGTCTACGCCTTCATCAGATACACGCGGCTCGGGCGCGCGATCCGCGCGATGCAGCAGGACCGCATCGCGGCGGAGCTCCAGGGCATCAGGGTGCGCACGCTCGGGCCGCTCGCCTTCGGAATCGGCGCCGGGTTGGCCGGCATCGCCGGCGGCCTGGTCGCGCCGCTGCAGTCGATCTCGCTGACCATGGGCGACGCGCCGCTCCTCTCGGCCTTCGTCGTCGTGATCCTCGGCGGCATGGGGAGCGTGGGCGGCACCTTCGCCGCCGCGCTGTTGATCGGCATCACCCAGAGCATCGCCACGACCTACTGGAGCGCCCCAGGAGCCGTCGCGGTCAGCTTCTTGCTCGCAATGGTCGTCCTCGTCCTCCGGCCCGAAGGATTAGCGCGGCATGCCTGAGCGCACCGACGCCCACGCCGGCGGAGAGCACTCGGCCCGGCCGGGCCGGGGCGTGCTGGCGCGCGCCGTCGCCACCGTGGCGACGCTCGCGCTGCTCGTGTGGTTGCCGGCGATGGTGGACCCGTACACCGTCCACATGCTGATCCTGACCGCGCTCGCCGCGGTGCTCGCGATGAGCTACCGGCTGCTGCTCGTCGGTGGCCTCGCGTCGCTGTGCCACGGGACCTTCTACGGGCTGGGCGCGTACGCCTTCGCGATCATGACGACCAAGGCCGGCGCGCCGCTGATCGTCGGCATCCTCGCGGCGATCGCGGTGGCCGCCGTGGCCGCCGCGCTCGTCGGCATTCCCGCCCTGCGGACGGCCGGGGCGTACTTCTTCCTGATGACGTTCGCTTTCTACGTGGTCATGCAGTCGCTGACGCAGAACTTCGACTCGCTGACGAACGGCTTCGCCGGCATCGTCGGCGTCGGGGCCCCCGAGTCGCTCGTCGACGAGGTCGACTGGTACTACGCGGCGCTCGGACTCGCGGTCGTGTCATTTGCGGCGCTGTATGCGGTCGACCGCGCGCGCTGGGGCCTCGAGCTGCGCGCCGTCGGAGCGCGCGAGGACCTGGCCAAGGCGGTAGGGATCAACATGTACCTGAGCCTGCTGCTGGCGCTGGTGGCGGGCGCCGCCATCGCGGGCGTGGGCGGCGCCATGTACGCGAGCTACACGCAGGCGATCAACCCGACGTCCTTCGGACTCTGGGTCTCGCTCGCGCCGCTGCTGTACGTCATGATCGGCGGGCCGCGCTACCTGATCGGGTCGGTGCTCGGCGCGATCTACGTCACGCTCGTCCCGCTGCTGAGCGACTGGTCGGCACCGATGAACGCGATGTTCGCGGCGCTGACGCTGCTGCTCGTGATCATGCTCGCTCCGCGGGGGCTCTACACGACAGCCGTCGACGCGGTCCGCGCGCGCGTCGCCGGCCACGACGGCGCTGCCTCGGCGAAGGAGTCGGCGCTCGCGCCGGCGCCCGCGCCAGTGAAGGCCGATGCCCCAGGGACCGACGCCCCGCCGCCGTCGCGCAACGGCGCGGCGCTGCTGGAGGCCGAGGGCCTGCGGCGCAGCTTCGACGGCGTCACCGCCGTCAACGACGTGTCGCTGACGATCAGCCACGGCCAGATCGTCGGGCTCGTGGGCCCCAACGGGTCGGGCAAGAGCACCATTTTCAACCTGCTCACCGGCTTCCTGCGCCCGGATGAGGGCTCGATCGTCTTCGCTGGCGAGGACATCACGCACGCCAAGCCGCACCGGATCGCGCGCAAGGGCATCGCACGCGCGTTCCAGTCCTCCGTCGTCTTCGAGGACCTGACCGTCTACGAGAACGTGCTCGTCGCGGTCTGCGCTCAGCGCCCGGCGAATCCGCTGCGGCGCGCACTGCTGCCGGTGCGCGCGCGCACCGGCGACACCGCGCGCGCCCGCGCGGTGATCGACATGGTGGGCCTCCACGAGCATGCCGGCGTGCAGGCGGGCTCGCTGCCCTACGGCCTCAAGAAGGCGCTCGGTGTGACGGTCGCGCTGGCCACGGAGCCACGGCTGCTCGCCGTCGACGAGCCCGCCGCCGGCATGACCGAGGCGGAGACCGAGGCGCTCACCGCGATAATCCGTCGGATCCGCGAGCGCGGGGTGAGCGTGATCATCACCGAGCACCGGGTGTCGATGATCGAGGCGCTGTGCGACCACGTCGTCGCGCTTCACGACGGTCGCATGATCGCCGAGGGCACTCCGGCGCAGGTCTTCGCCGACCCGCTGGTGCAGGAGGCCTTTCTGGGGCAGAAGCACGTGGAGGAGTCCGTTGCCGTCCGAGACTGAGTACATCCTGGGGATCGAGGGCATCAGCGCCCGCTACGGCGGCGGGGCGCTGGCGCTCTCGGACGTCTCGCTGCGCGTCGCGAAGGGCGGCATCGTGGCGCTGCTCGGCCTGAACGGCGCCGGCAAGACGACGACGCTGCGCGTCGCGTCGGGGGTGATGCGGCCGTCCAGTGGTCACGTCGACTTCGACGGCCAGCGGATCGACGGCCGGTCCCCGGCCGCGATCGTCCGGCGTGGCGTCGCGCACTCGCCGGAGGGCCGCCACGTCTTCCCTGACATGTCCGTGCGCGAGAACCTCGAGCTCGGCGCCTACACCGTGCGCGACCGCGCCGTCCGGCGCAACCGGCTCGAGTCCACGCTCGAGGTCTTCCCACGCCTGCACGACCGCCTGCGCCAGCGCGCCGGCACGCTGAGCGGCGGCGAGCAGCAGATGCTGGCGATTGGGCGCGCGCTGATGAGCGACCCGAAACTGCTGCTGCTCGACGAGCCCATGCTCGGCCTCTCGCCGGCGATGTCGCGCGTCGTGGCCGAGACCGTCACGCGGATCCGCGAGGCCGGGATGTCGATCCTGCTGGTCGAGCAGAACATGGAACTCGCCCTCAGCGTGGCTGACTGGGTGTACTTCCTCGAAGCGGGCCGCGTGGTCGGCGACTCCGACGCCGCCAGGGTGCGCGCCCAGGAAGGGCGTTCGGTCTACATGTCAGCGCGGTCCTGAAGTGATCTCACGAGCGTCCGCGGTGCCGACTATGCTGCTGCGTGTTGCGTCGGGGGAGCGTTCACCATTCCTGTTCCTCACACCGGAGGCAACGACTTGACCCGTAGTATCCCCCTGCAAGCCTCTGACCGCGTACAGTCGCGGTACGGTGATCTGCTCGACGCCGCCACCAAGCTGTTCAGTGAGCACGGCTACGAGCGCACCACCGTGAGGATGATCGCCAATGAGATGGGCGTGCAGAGCGGGAGCCTGTACAGCCACATCAAGAGCAAGGAAGAGGTGCTCCGGCGGATCGTGATCGCCTGTGCCGAGTCGCTCATGGTGCGGGTGGAGGACGCGCGCGACCGCTCCGAGACGCCGGAGGAGCGGCTGCGGGCTATGTGCCGCGCGCACATGCGTGTGCAGCAGGAGGAGAAGGCCGCGGTCACCATCTACTTCGACGAGTGGCACAAACTCGACGAGGAGAGCCGCGAGTACATCGTTGAGCTGCGCCGCCGGTACGAGCAGGAGTTGGCGGAGGTGGTTGAAGAGGGGATCGAGCGGGGCGACTTCGGGCCGGTCGACGTCCGCGGCGCCGTGCTCGTGATCCTCTCGGCTCTCAACTGGGCGTACACCTGGTACCGGCCCGACGGGCGCCTGTCGCCGGAGGAGATCGCCGACCTGTTCGTCGACGTCATCGTCGAGGGCCTGCGTCGGCGCGACTGAAGGGGCGTTCCGCCCGCCCGTCGACGGCCAGCCAGGCCGCGGAAGTTCGCCATGGCGAGCAAGCGCTAGCCCAATCACTTGACAAGGCGGTCTCATGGACTAAACTAGCGCTTGCTCGCCGACCCGGTTTCTTGCCGAGAGACGCCCGGGAGCGGCACAGCGACTGAATTCGACGTCCGCCGTTCGAGGCGAGACCGGAGGGAGACCAACGTGCGATTCTACGTCCTGTCGATGCCCCACCCTTGGGAGCACATCTCGAAGCCCGTGCCCATGGCGGGACAGAGCACCGAGCTGTACCAGCGGACGCTCGAGGCGACGATCGAGCACGCCAAGGTCTGTGAGGAGTACGGCTTCGAGGGCATCTTCTTCAGCGAGCAGCACGGGGACATCGAGGGTTCGCTCGAGATCACCTCGAACCCGATCCAGCTCGACCTGTTCGTCGCGTCGCACACCGAGCGGATCATGGTCGGCCAGCTCGGCAACGTGCTGCCGGTCGCCAACCCGCTCCTGGTCGCCGACCAAGTCGCGCAGCTCGACCAGATGACGAAGGGCCGGGTGCTCGCCGGCTTCACGCGCGGCAACTCCCCCCGATGGGTGGACTCCTTCGGCCAGCAGATCGCCATGCGCGCGACCCGCTCGGACAAGTCGGAGGCTGACGAGCGCAACCTCCGCGCGCTGATTGAGGCCTGGGAGGTCATCAAGCTCGCGTGGACGCAGGACACCTTCTCGTTCAAGGGCGAGTTCTGGGAGTTCCCGGTGGCGGGTACCAAGTGGCCGTACCCGCCGACCAAGGAGTGGGGCAAGGGCGTCGACGACGACGATAATCAGCTTGAGCTGGGCATCGCCCCGCGGCCCTACCAGACGCCGCATCCGCGCATCTTTGCCCCGATGTCGGGCCGCGCGACCACGCAGAAGTTCTGGGCGACCCAGGGAGCGACCTGCGTGTCGCTCGCACCGAACATGGACCTTAACAAGGGCCTGCTTCGCATCTACCACGAGCACGCCGAGAACGAGGGCCGCCCCTACGGCCGCGGCGAGGGACTGATCGTGGGCGGCAGCTGCACCATCGCCAGCGACGAGGCCGAGGCCAGGCGCCGCACCGAGGAGTGGAAGGAGTGGGACGAGAAGTACTTCGGCTGCCCGCCCTTCAACCTGCCGCACCCGATCAACTTCAACGGCACGCCGGACCAGGTCGTCGAGCAGATCGGGAACATGCACGAGGACCTCGGGGTGGAGGAGTTCATCATCATGGACTACTACGGGGCGCCCCACGGCTACGAGATCAGCCTTGAGATGCTCCACCTGTTCGGCAGCGAGGTGCTCCCGCAGGTGGACGGCGTCTCGACCGACCCCGGGTCCGCGTACCGAGAAGAGCGGGTCGCGCAGGCGGTCTAGCGACGGCGTGACGGCGAGATCTCCCGGCGGCCCTTAGGAGGCGAAACGTGAGCGTGGTAGAGCACCTGCCGGAGGCGGTATCCGGCGCAACCGCGGCATTCCTCGAGCGCACGTCACTCGGGATCCTGATCGACGGGCAGTGGCGCGAGCCGGCTGACGGCACGACGTTCGAGACCCTCGACCCCGCCACCAACCATGTGCTCGCGACGGTCTACGAGGGCGGCGCGGCGGACGTCGAGGCGGCCGCTCGCAGCGCGCGCGCGGCGTGGCGGGGGCCGTGGACCCGCAAGATCAGCCCGACGGCGCGCGAGCACCTGCTGCACGCGATCGCGGAGAAGATCGACGCCCATGCCGACGAGCTCGCCGAGCTCGAGGCGCTCGACCAGGGAAAGCCGCTCGCCCACGCGCGCCAGGACGTGCGCGCGGCCGCCGACTGCTTCCGCTACTACGCTGGCTGGCCGACCAAGATCGCAGGCGACATCAACCCGTCCCGTTCGCGCGTCTTCTCGTACACCCTCCGCGAGCCGGTCGGGGTCTGCGGCGCGATCGTGCCCTGGAACTTCCCTATCGTCATCGCCGCGTGGAAGACGGCGCCGGCGCTGGCCTGCGGCAACGCCGTGATCCTCAAGCCGGCCGAGGAGACGCCACTGTCGGCGCTGCGCATGGCCGAGCTCGCGCTCGAGGCGGGGTTGCCCCCAGGCGTCCTCAACGTCGTCTGTGGCGGAGGGCCGACGACCGGCGCGGCGCTGGTGGACTGCCCGCTGGTGGACAAGATCAGCTTCACGGGCTCGACCGAGACCGGGCGCGAGATCGTCCGCCGCTCGGCCACCGGCCTCAAGCGCCTGACCCTGGAACTGGGAGGCAAGTCGGCCAACGTGATCCTGGACGACGCCGACGTCGAGGCCGCGGCCGCGCAGAGCGCCATCGCCGCGTTCCACAACTCAGGGCAGGTGTGCACCGCCGGCACCCGCGTGCTCGTCTCGAGCGCGCGTCACGACGAGTTCGTCGAGCGGCTGACCGACCAGATCGGCCGCCTCAAGGTGGGCGGCGCCTTCGAGGCCGACGTCAACCTCGGGCCGATCGTCTCCCGGACGCAGCTCGACCGGGTGATGGGCTACATCGAGATCGGCCGCGAGGAGGGCACCGAGGTGGTCACGGGCGGTAGGCGCTTGACGGACGGCGCACTCGCCGCGGGCAACTTCGTCGCGCCGACGCTGCTCGACGCCGTACGCAACGACATGCGTGTCGCGCGCGAGGAGATCTTCGGCCCGGTCGTCGGCGTCGTCACCTTCGACACGCTCGAGCAGGCGGTCGACACCGCCAACGAGAACGACTACGGCCTCGCGTCGTACGTGTGGACGCGCGATCTCAGCCGGGCGCATCAGCTCGCGCGCGAGATCCGCGCCGGGATCGTCTGGGTCAACGGCCTCGTCGGCCTCGACGGCACCGTGTCCTTCGGCGGCTTCAAGCAGTCCGGGTACGGGCGCGAGCTGGGCCCGCAGGCGATCGACGCCTACACGGAGACCAAGAGCGTCTTCATGTTGCTCTCGTGAACGGAAGGAGCTGAGATGCAGATCCGCATGGCTGCCGGCCCAGGCGGTCCTGAGCCCTCGGTCCTCGACGCGCTCGAGTTCAAGTCCTTTTCGCTCAGCGTCGACCGAGGGCTGGACCTGGAGGCGATCCGCTCGACCGGCGGCCCGGTGCGGCTGGAAAGCGACGACCAGGCCTGGGTCAGCTCGGCCTGGCTGCTCGGCCAGGAGCCGTACGCGAGCGACGCGTCGGCGCGCGAGGGCGTCGAGAAGATGGTGGATTTCGCCCGCAAGCGCGGGTGGATGGACGACGAGCGCGGCGAGATCGCCGCGCACGTCGAGCGCGGCTAGCAACGACGGGAGGACTCTCGACCATGGGCATCACTCGCATCGACAACGTCGGCGTCGCGGTGCGCGACGTCAACGCGACCGCACGGTTCTTTAAGGACAGACTCGGCCTGAACGTCGAGCTGTACGTTGAGTCGGAACCGCCGTCGGCGATGGTCCACGTCGGCGACCAGTACCTGTACGTGTTCCAGACGACCAACGGCGCCGACGGCGACCGCCGGTCCTCGGAGCTGGTCGACAACCCGCGAGGGCTCGATCACGTCTCCTTCACGGTCGAGGACGTCGACGCCACGTACGCCGAGCTGCGGGATCGCGGGGTTCAGTTCGAGGGCGAGCCGGCCACCGTCCAGGAGTGGCGCATGCGGATGGTCGCCTTCCGCGATCCCGACGGTAACTCCCTCTTCCTCGTCCAGAGCCTCTAGCAGCACCGGGCGAGAGCCACCGGGCATGGTCGTCGAGCGCAAGGACAAGGTCTATCTCTCGCACACCGATGCTTCCGGTGTCCTGTACTTCGGGGCGCCGGCCCAGTGGGTGATGCAGTCCTCGGCCGACCTGCTGACGGCGCTCGGGCTCGTGCTGCCGCGGGACGATGGCTTCTCCACGCCGGCGCGCGCACTCAGCATCGACTACCTCGGACCGATGGTGGCGCACGACGAGTTCCTCCAGCGGACGTACGTGTCGGCCGCGCGGCGGACGAGCTTCACCGTGCGGCACGACTTCTTCGTGGACGGCGAGCTGCGCATGCGCGCCGAGATGACGCACGTGTGCCTGTCGCTGGTGACGCGAGAGAAGCGGCCGGTGCCCGAGGAGATTCGTGGCGCGGTGGTCCCGAGCCCGGACCCCCGGCTGGAGGCGGCCTGGCGCACGCAGCTCGCCGCGGCGGGGCTGTCCTGCGGTGCGGACGACCTGCGCATGCTGTGGGCGACGGAGCAGGCCGTCGGACCGCTGCGTGATGCGCTCGCCGCGTACTCCCTGCGGCACGTCGCACCCGAGCCGGTGCTCGACTACGGGACGGCGCCGGCATGAGAAGCCGTGTGTCAAGCCGCCTGCTGGTTTGGGTTGAGCAGTCGTTGGAGTGCGTTGTGTTTGGTGGGGTCGTAGGCGATGTGGTCTTGCCAGCAGTGCCAGATGATGTGGAGCCAGGCGCGGGCGAGGATGCGCACGGTGTGGGGGTGGTCGTGTCCTCTGGTGCGGGCTCGGTTGTAGAGGTTGGCTGCCCAGGGGTTGACGTGTCTGGTGTCGGCGGCGAAGTCGGTGACGGTGTCTCGGAGTTGTTTGTCGCATGCCCAGCGGAAGCCGACGGATCTGAGCTTTCCGGATTGGCGGGTCGAGGGTGCGACGCCGGCGAGGCAGGCGAGTGCTTCGGGGGTGGGGAACCGGGCACGGCTGTCGCCGATCTCGGCGAGGAGTCGGGCGGCGCGGACGGTTCCGGAGCGGGGC
>WHST01000116.1 GCA_009379955.1 Streptosporangiales bacterium
CCTACTCGGCGTCTGGACCGGCGCTTGCCGTCTCTGCCTGCAACCCGTCCTGCCACGCCCACCCACCCCCGCAGACTCGACATAACAAAGTACTACTAGTGTCCTGCGTCGAAAGTACGTTCACCCCTGCCGGGCACTAGGGTGACGTCGTGAGCGTTCCCGAGCCGACCCTGACCACCGCGCAGGAGCTCGTCGGTGCGTTCGAGCGGCTCAACGGGTTCCGCCCGTCGGGCGTGTGGGCCGCGCCGGGGCGGGTCAACCTGATCGGTGAGCACACCGACTACGTCGGCGGGTACGTCCTCCCGCTCGCGCTCCCCCAGCAGGCACTCGCCGCGGTCGGACTGCGCTACGACGGCATCCTCTCCTGCGCGTCGACCCTGACCGACGAGCGCGTCGAGCTCGACGTCGCCGACCTCAGGCCAGGGCGGGTGACCGGCTGGGCGGCCTACCCCGCCGGCGTGGTCTGGGCGCTGCGCGCCGCCGACCACGACCTCGCGGGCGCCGACATCCTCGTCGGCGGCGACGTGCCCATCGGCGCGGGCCTCTCGTCCTCCGCGGCGCTGGAGTGCGTGGTCGGGCTCGCGCTCGGCGAGCTGAACAACCTCCACCTCGGGCGCGCGGAGCTGGCGCTGCTCTGCCAGCAGGCCGAGAACGCCTTCGTCGGCATGCCGAGCGGGGTCATGGACCAGATGGCGTCGGCGTGCTGCACCGACGGGCACGCGCTGTTCCTCGACTGCCGGTCACTGCACGCCGAGCAGGTGCCGTTCACCCTCGGCGACCAGGGACTCGAGCTGCTGGTCATCGACACCAGGGCGCCGCACCGGCTCGTCGACGGCGCGTACGCCGACCGCCGCATGTCGGTCGAGGAGGCGGCGATGGCGCTCGGCGTCCGTTCGCTGCGCGACGTGCCGCGGGAGTCGCTCGGCGACATCGGCGCGCTCGACGAACGGCTGCGTCCCCGGGCGCGGCACGTGATCACCGAGAACGCACGGGTCCTCGTCACGGTCGACCTGCTGCGGGCCGGGGAGTACGCGGCGGTGGGCCAGCTGATGACCATGTCGCACGCGTCACTGCGCGACGACTACGAGGTGTCGTGCCCCGAGCTCGACACCGCTGTCGCGGCGGCTCTGGAGGCGGGCGCCCTGGGTGCCAGGATGACCGGCGGCGGGTTCGGCGGCTCCGCGATCGCGCTGATCGCCCATGACCGGCGTGACGAGGTCGAACGCGCCGTCCGTGCCGCGTTCGCCGGCCGCGACTTCGCCGCGCCGAGGTTCTTCCGCGCGACACCGAGCGCGGGGGCGCGACGGCTCCTCTAGGCGGCACGCCTCTCCCGTTGATCACGTTAACGTGATCAACAGGTACTTCACCTCGTGCCGGGACGAGGTGAAGTCCACGTTGGTGAGGTGAAGCACCGGATGGGGCCGTCAGCCGTCTCCTGAGCCGCCTGGAACAATCGCGGGTATGAGCATCCCGTTCACCAAGACCATCCGGGGCATCTCGGTGCCCACGCTCGGCATCGGCACGTGGGAGGTCACCGGCGACACCGCGACCGACACGGTCGCCGACGCCATCGCCGCCGGCTACCGGCACGTCGACACCGCGGTCGCGTACGGCAACCACGAACAGGTGGCCGAGGGCATCCGCAGGGGCGGCGTCGACCGGGACGAGTTGTGGGTCACCACGAAGATCTGGATGTCCGACTACGCGCCCGACAAGCTCAGGGCGAGCGCCGAGGAGTCGCTGAAACAGCTCGGCCTCGACCGTGTCGAGCTGCTGCTCCTGCACTGGCCGCCGGCCGACCCCGCCGAGACGGTCCCGGCGCTGCACGCGCTGCAGCAGCTGAAGGCCGATGGCCTCGTCCGCGAGTTCGGGGTGTCGAACTTCCCCGACCACCTGCTGCGTCCGGTGCTACAGGACGCGCCCGAGCTGTTCGCCAACCAGGTGGAGTACCACGCGCACCTCAGCAACGAGAAGCTGATCGCCACGGCTCTCGAGCTCGACCTGATGATCACGGCGTACTCCCCGCTCGCCCACGGCGAGGGCCTGACGTCGGAGTCGGTCGTCGTCGACATCGCCGAGCAGCGCGGCGCGACCGCCGCACAGGTCTGCATCGCCTGGCTCGCCCGCCAGGGCAACGTCACCGTCCTGCCGCGGTCGACCAACCCCGGCCGGCGGCGGGAGAACCTCGCCGCCCTCGAGGTCGACCTGACCGACGACGACGTCGCGGCGCTCGACGAGCTCTCGCGCACCCGCAGGCGCTACATCGACCCGCCGTTCGCCCCCGACTGGGGCTGAGGAGCCCTACGCCTTCATCTTCGCCTGGAGGCCCTCGTCGAGTGCCGCGAGGAACTCCTGGGTGGTGAGGAACGGCGTGTCGCCGCCGACGATGAGCGCGAGGTCCTTGGTCATCTTGCCGCCCTCGACGGCCTCGATGCAGACCTGCTCGAGCGTGCGCGCGAAGGCGACCACGTCAGGGGTGTTGTCGAGCTTGCCGCGGTGTTCGAGACCGCGGGTCCACGCGAAGATCGACGCGATCGGGTTCGTCGAGGTCGGCTTGCCCTGCTGGTGCTGGCGGTAGTGCCTGGTGACCGTGCCGTGCGCGGCCTCCGCCTCCACCGTGCCGTCGGCGGTCATCAGCACGCTGGTCATCAGGCCGAGCGAGCCGAAGCCCTGGGCCACGATGTCGGACTGCACGTCGCCGTCGTAGTTCTTGCACGCCCAGACGTAGCCGCCCTCCCACTTGAGCGCCGCGGCGACCATGTCGTCGATGAGGCGGTGCTCGTAGGTGAGCTCGTTCTTGTCGAACTCCTCCTTGAACTCGGCCTCGAAGACCTCGGCGAACAGGTCCTTGAACCTGCCGTCGTACGCCTTGAGGATGGTGTTCTTGGTGGAGAGGTAGACCGGGTAGCGGCGCTCCAGGCCGTACCTGAACGACGCACGCGCGAACTCGCGGATCGACGCGTCGTAGTTGTACATGCCCATCGCGACACCGCCGGCCTCGAAGTCGGCGATCTCGAGCTCCATCGGCTTGCTGCCGTCGGCCGGCGTGTAGGTGACGGTCACCTTGCCGGGACCGGGCACGACGAAGTCGGTGGCCTTGTACTGGTCGCCGTGCGCGTGGCGGCCGATGATGATCGGCTTGGTCCAGCCGGGCACCAGCCGGGGGATGTTCGAGATGACGATGGGCTCGCGGAAGATGACACCGCCGAGGATGTTGCGGATGGTGCCGTTGGGCGACCGCCACATCTTCTTGAGCCCGAACTCCTCGACCCGCGCCTCGTCCGGGGTGATGGTCGCGCACTTCACACCGACGCCGTGCCGCTCGATGGCGTTGGCCGAGTCGACGGTCACCTGGTCGTCGGTGCTGTCGCGGCTCTCGATGCCGAGGTCGTAGTACTCGAGGTCGACGTCGAGGTACGGGTGGATCAGGCGGTCCTTGATGAACTGCCAGATGATCCTGGTCATCTCGTCGCCGTCGAGCTCGACGATCGGATTCTCGACCTTGATCTTCGCCATGGGGCGCTCTTCCCTCTTCCTACAGGTTCTGGACGTCGGCCTGCTTGGCGCGTACCGCCTCGGCTGCTTCCCGCAGGCCGTCGAGCTCGCTGCCGTCGAGCTCCACCTCGACCACGCGGCGCACGCCCTCGGCTCCGAGCTCCGCGACGACGCCGAGGTAGACACCGGAGATGTCGTACTCACCGTCGACCCACACGCAGGCGGGGAACGTGGCACCGGAGTCCTCGACCACGGCCTTCGCCATGCGTGCCGCGGCGGCGCTCGGCGCGATGTAGGCGGACCCGGTCTTCAGCAGCGCGATGACCTCGGCGCCGCCGTTACGCGTACGCTCCACGATCTGCTCGATCGTGCCGGCCGCCATCAGGTCGGACAGCGGCCTGCCGTCGACCTGGCAGCGCGACGGCACGGGCACCATCGTGTCGCCGTGCGAGCCGAGCGTGAGGCACGAGACCGACCCGACGGGGACGCCGAGCTCCTCGGCGACGTTGTGGATGAAGCGCGCCGTGTCGAGTACGCCGGCCTGGCCGAACACACGGTTCTTCGGGAAGCCGGTGGCGAGCTGCGCGAGGGCGGTCATCTCGTCGAGCGGGTTGGAGACGACGACGACCACGGCGTTCGGCGCGTGCTTCGCGACGTTCTCGGCGACCTGGCGCACGATCTTCGCGTTGACCTCGATGAGGTCCATGCGGCTCATGCCCGGCTTGCGCGGCAGGCCGGCGGTGATCACCACGACGTCGGAGCCCGCGATCGCCTCGTAGCCCTCACCGCCCTGGCCGGTGGTCTGGCCGACGACCTTGGTCTCGAAGCCCTCGATCGAGCGCGACTGGTTGATGTCCAGCGCGATGCCCTCGGGCCGGCCGTCGATGATGTCGGTGAGGACGACGGTCTCGAGGATGTCGTACTCGGCGAGGCGCTGGGCGGTCATCGAACCGTAGAACCCGGCTCCGACGACCGCGACCTTGCCCTTGCGCGCCATGGCTGGCCTCCTTGCGTAGCCCGCGGGTATGAGTCGAAAGGTCTCTCGTCATCAAGATATGTCCGCCCGAGGTTACCGCGTGCGGGGCCCTGGCAGCACACCGGACCGGTGTGGGCCGCCTCACGCCGGACGCGTCAGCCGGGCGGCGGCACGATGTAGGTGATGATCGCGATCGCGACGCCGAGGGCCGTCAGTGCGATCACGTCGACGATGCGGCCGCGCACCGCGAGGAGACCGGCCGCGCGCTGCGGCAGGACGAGCCGCAGGAAGGCCGCGCCGCAGACGCAGATCGCGACGATCATCGAGCCGCGCTTGAAGTGGTTCATGCCCATGTAGGCCAGCCCGGCGGCGACGCCGACGCACACCACGAGGATCGGCCACTCCCGGAACCCGCGGCGGGCCCGGACGGCCTGCCGCGGGGTGACGGGCGGCCGTCCGCCCGTCTCGCCGTGCTGAGTTGTCATGAGCCGGCCTCAGCCGCGCTCTGCCAACGGGACGAAGGTGCGGTCGTGCTCGCCGATGTACTCGCTCTCCGGCCTGATCAGCCGGTTGTCGGCGTGCTGCTCGAGGACGTGCGCCGTCCAGCCGGCCATCCGGCTCACCGAGAACACCGCGGTGAACAGGTCGGTGGGGATGCCGAGGTAGTGGTAGACACTCGCCGCGAAGAAGTCGACGTTGGGGTAGAGGCCCTTGGTGTCGAGGACGACGTCCTCCATCCGCTTCGACATCGCGTAGTAGCGGTCGTCGCCACTCGACTCGCCGAGCTCCTTGGACATGGCGCGCAGGTGCGTCGCCCGCGGGTCCTCGACCTTGTAGACGCGGTGCCCGAACCCGGAGATCTTGTTGCCCGCGTCGAGCTCCGCCCTCGTCCACGCCTCGACGCCGTCGACGTCGCCGATCGCGTCGAGGTTGGCCATGACCGCCTCGTTGGCGCCGCCGTGCAGCGGACCCTTCAGCGCGCCGATCGCACCGACGATGGCCGAGTGCATGTCGGACAGCGTCGCCGCGATCACCCTGGCGGTGAACGTCGAGGCGTTCATCGTGTGGTCGGCGTGCATGACGAGACACGCGTCGAACATCTCGATGTGGCGCTGCTCCGGCCGGCGACCGGTGATCTGCAGCAGGAAGTTGCCCGCGATGCCGAGCTCGGCGTCGGGCTCGGGGATCGGCTCACCGCGCCGCGCCGCCTGGTAGCGCGCGACGAGGACGGGCTGCTGCGCCACCAGCCTGATCGCCTTGCGGTGTTCGGCCTTCTCGTCGGTCGAGTTCTTGTCGGGGTCCTGCCCGGACCCCAGCGAGACGAGCGTGCGCAACGCCTCCATCGGCGCCGCGGCCCGCGCGACCTCCTCGACGTTCTCCTCGACGAGCGCGGGCAGCGACCGACTCGCCGTGAGCTCCCCGCGCAGCGACTCGAGCTGATCGGCGGTCGGCAGGTCGCCGACCTGCAGCAGGTGGACGCACTCCTCGAACGTGATGCGTTCGGCGATGTCGTGGATGTCGTAGCCGCGGTAGACCAGCTTGCCGGCCTTCCCGTCGATGTCGCTCACCGCGGTGGACGCCGCGACGACGTCGGCAAGACCCTTGGACTCGTCTGCCATTCGTACTCCCTCCGGTACTGGCCGAGATGACCGTCGCCGGCTCGTGGCCGTTCCCCCGACGCTGTCCCGACCAGCCAACCCTCGTTGGCTGGGACCGTCGCCCCGCTCGCAGACGGACCTGATTCGACCCTACCGGCAGGTACCCGCGGCGCAGCAGCCCCGACCCCGCAGAGTCACCGCAGAATCCGGGGGACCCGCTGCCATGATGACGTGATGTCCGCCACACGCGTCGCCCAGGTCAGGCGAAGCTCGCCCAGTCGACCTCCGCGCCGTGGCACATGGCGAGCTGGACCGCCTGCGTGACGTCGAGGTGGACGTCGTCGAGCTCGAGCTTCTTGAGGTCGACGCCGAGGAGCCGCGCACCCCGGAGGTCGGCGCCGCGCAGCCGCGTGTCGTGGAACGTCGCGTTGCCGAGGTCGGCGTCGCGCAGGACGGTCTCGCGCAGGTCGGCGCCGGTGACGTCGATGTCCCGCATGCGCACGCCGGAGAGGTCGAGACCGCGCAGGTCCTGATGGCGCACGGTGACGTACGACCAGTCGCCGCCCTCGACCAGGAGCGGTCGCAGCGTGCAGGTCTCCTCGAACCGCGAGCCCGTGAGCTTGCAGCCGCGCAACGTCGCGCCGAAGAACGAGGCGCCGCGGAAGCGGCAGCGCAGGAACGCGGCGTCGGTCCACTCCGACCCGTTCAGCCTGACCTCGGTGAAGTCGCACTCCTCGAAGACGCAGCCGGTGCCGACCGCCTCCTCCAGCGTCGCGCCGGTGAGGTCGCAGCCGGTGAAGCGCGTGCCGCCGATGTCACGCCCGTACCAGTCGACGTGACGCAGGTCGGCGTCGATCTCGTCAGCTCCTGTGCTCATCGCGTCGCGCCGCCCTCTCTCACGCCGACCACGTTAACGTCATCGGCGTGACCGTCACCTGAGGCAGAGGAGCACGCCGTGCGCAGTGACATCTTCGACGCCGAGCACACCGTCCAGCCGGCGACCCAGGCGGGCATGAGCCTGCAGAACCCGTACTGCGTGAGGTACGCGGTCGACGGCGAGGTGCAGGCGCGGCAGGGCGCGATGGTGGCGTACCGCGGCAACCTGCAGCTCGAGACCAAGTCGCAGGGGATGGGCAAGTTCCTCAAGCGCGCCGTGACCGGCGAGGGCGTGGCGCTGATGACCGTGCGCGGCCGGGGCGAGGTGTGGTTCGCCGACGAGGCCCAGCACGTCTTCATCCTCAACCTCGACCCGGGCGACGGGCTCACGGTGGCGGGGAAGAGCATCCTCGCGTTCGATCCGACGCTCACCTACGACATCCGCATGGTCAAGGGTGCCGGCATGGCGGGCGGCGGGCTGTTCAACTGCGTCTTCGAGGGGCAGGGCGCGCTGGCGATCACCGCGCACGGCAAGCCGATGGTCGTGCCGGTGACACCCGACTCCCCCATGTTCGTCGACACCCAGGCCATCCTCGCCTGGTCGACGTCCCTGCAGTCGTCGATCCACCGCTCGGAGGGGCTCAAGTCCTTCGTCAAGGGCGGCTCGGGCGAGATGTTCCAGCTCGTGCTGCAGGGCCAGGGCTTCGTCGTCGTCCAGCCGAGCGAGGGCCCCACCGTGCCCACCGGGAGCAGCGGCGGTGGCGGCGGCATCGGCGACATGTTCAGCGGCGACTGAGCCTGCGCCCGATGCCGGGGTACTCGACGACCAGGCCGTCGTCGTCGAGCACGATCTCGGCCGTGAACGCGTCGTCGAGCGAGTCGAACCTGACCACCCGTCCCTCGGCGACCCTGCCCAGGTGGCTGTACCGCTGCCGTGAACGCTGGACCTGAAGGGCCGGTAGCGAGACCCAGACCATCGACAGGTCGACCGACCCGCCGGCCTCGTGCAGTCGGTGCCGCAGCACCGGCAGGCTGTTGAAGAGCGGCGACAGCTCGACGTCGGGATCCAGCGCGTCACCGAACGAGCCGGTGTCGCCTCCCGGCGGTGGCAGCGCGGACTCGCCGTCGGTGGTGGTGCGGGCACACCACTCGCCCGACGGCGCCCGCGACAGGTCGAGGGTGCGTCGCCAGCCGGCGCCCACGGTGGTCAGGCCGAGCCGTGTGGTGACGAAGTCGGCGTCGGTCGCCAGCTCGTAGTCGACCCGGTACGGCATCGGGTCGGTGCCCAGACCGGTGCCGGACGCCCACAGGCCACCGGACGAGATCCGCACCACGGTGAACTCGGTGCCCGGCGGCTCGTCCTTCGCCCACGCGAGCAGCGTGTGCAGCGAGTGCTCGTGTTCGATGGTGACCTCCATGTCGGTACCCGACGAGATCACGGGTGATCCGGTCTGCGCAAGGACGTCCCCGGCGGCGAAGCTGAAACAAGGCCGTAACACAGGGCGCGAACCCACGAAACACGGCCACGGCAGCATCGGTCGAGGCGCGGCGAAGAAGCGCGCCGACGATGTCCGAATGTCCGGACGCGCCGGCCGGTAGCGGCCGTGGTGCCCGGACCGTGGCAGTGAGGGTTCCACACATGGAGATGAACTCGGGCGACACCGCCTGGCTGTTGGCGAGCGCGGCACTCGTCCTCCTGATGACTCCTGGTCTCGCGTTCTTCTACGGCGGCATGGTGCGCGCCAAGAGCGTGCTCAACATGATGATGATGAGCTTCGGGGCATTGGCACTCGTCGCCGTGCTCTGGGTCCTCTACGGCTACTCGATGGCGTTCGGCAACGACGTCGGCGGGGGCCTGCTCGGCAACCCGCTGGAGTTCGCCGGGCTGCGCGGGCTGATGGCCGAGGACGCGCTCGTCGGTACCGTGCCGGCGACCGCGTTCGTCGTGTTCCAGGCGGTCTTCGCGTGCATCACGGTCGCGCTGATCTCGGGCGCCATCGCCGACCGGGCGAAGTTCGGTGCCTGGCTGGTGTTCGGCGGCCTGTGGGCCACGATCGTCTACTTCCCCGTCGCGCACTGGGTGTTCTCGTTCGACGAGGTCACCGCGCCGGTCGGCGGCTGGATCGCGAACGACCTCGCCGCGATCGACTTCGCCGGTGGCACCGCCGTCCACATCAACTCCGGCGCCGCCGCGCTCGGCCTGGCCTTCGTCCTCGGCAAGCGGATCGGCTGGCGCAAGGACCCGATGCGTCCGCACAACATGACCCTCGTGATGCTCGGCGCCGCGCTGCTGTGGTTCGGCTGGTTCGGCTTCAACGCCGGCTCCGCGGTCGCCGCCAACGGCACGGCGGCGGTCGTCTGGGTCAACACGTTCGTCGCCACCTCGGCCGCGTGTCTCGCCTGGCTGCTCGTCGAGCGGATCAGGGACGGCCACGCCACCAGCCTCGGTGCCGCATCCGGCATCGTCGCGGGGCTCGTGGCGATCACGCCGTCGTGCTCCGCGGTCAGCCCCCTCGGCGCCATCGCCGTGGGCGCGATCGCGGGCGGCCTCTGCGCCGGCGCGATCGGGTTGAAGTACAAGTTCGGCTACGACGACAGCCTCGACGTCGTCGGCATCCACCTCGTGGGCGGGCTCTGGGGCACCATCAGCGTCGGCTTCCTCGCCACCGACGCCGCACCCGCGGGCGTGAGCGGCCTGCTGTACGGCGGCGGCGTCGACCAGCTCTGGCGGCAGGCCGTCGGTGCGGGTGCCGTCATGGTGTTCTCGTTCGTGTGCGCCTGGCTGCTCGGCATGCTCGTCGACAAGACGATCGGCTTCCGGGTGACCAAGGAGGTCGAGTCCGAGGGAGTCGACCAGGCGATCCACGCGGAGACGGCGTACGACTTCCTGTCCAGCTCGCCGAGCTCCGGCTACTCGACGGGTGACAGGGTCAACGCGTCCGCGTCGACGAAGTCCACGGAGGTGTCCGCATGAAGCTCGTCACCGGAGTCGTCAAGCCGCACGTGCTCGACGACGTGAAGAAGGCGCTGGAATCGTTCGGCGTCCAGGGCATGACCGTGAGCGAGGCCAGCGGCTACGGCCGCCAGCGGGGTCACACCGAGGTCTACCGCGGCGCGGAGTACCGCGTCGACCTGCTGCCCAAGATCAGGATCGAGGTCCTCGTCGACGACGGGGACGTCAGCCACGTCGTCGACGTCCTCGTGACCGCGGCGCGTACGGGGAGCATCGGCGACGGGAAGGTCTGGACCGTCCCCGTCGACGACGTCGTACGCGTACGGACGGGCGAACGCGGCGTCGACGCGCTATGAGCGAAGGAGCTGACGAGCGAGCCGGAGGTAGGGGCCGCGGCGCACACCTCGACACGGCAGACGGCCGTCGCGGCACCTGCCGGAGGGGAGCGAGGAAGCGGTCGCGGGGGGCGCTATGACGGTGCGCCTCGAGGCATCCGAGGCGTCACCGGGTCGGGACCTCCCGCAGGTCCTGCGTCACCTCGCCGTCGCGGGCGGCAGGCTCGTGCCCGCACCGCGGCGCGGCGAGATCATCGCCGAGCGCGTCGAGGAGTGGCTGCGCGAGCTGTGGTCGGAGGTCACGGCGGACGTGCTCCCCGGCGGCGGGCCGGGCGTCGCCCTGACCGCCGTCGGCGGGCTCGCCCGGCGTGACGCCGGCCCGGCGAGCGACCTCGACCTGGTGCTCCTGCACGACGGCCGGGTCCTCGACGAGGAACGGCTCGCCACGTTCGCCGAACGGCTCTGGTATCCCGTGTGGGACGCGGGGCTGGCGCTCGACCACGCGGTACGCACGCCCGCCCAGTGCCGCGAGGTGGTCGAGACGGACGTGGCGGCGACGGTCGGGCTGCTCGATCTCCGGCTCCTCGCCGGGGACGAGCAGCTCGTCGCCGCCACGAGGGACCGGCTGCTGTCGCGCTGGCGGTTCGGCGTCCGCCACTGGCTGCAGCAGCTCGAGGCCGATCTGCAGGAGCGGGAGCGCCGCAGCGGTGACGCGGCGCACCTCCTCGAGCCCGACCTCAAGGAGAGCCGCGGCGGGCTGCGCGACGCGCTCGTCCTCAAGGCCCTGACCGCCACCTGGCTCGCCGACCGGCCGCACGCGCCGGTCGACGAGGCGTATGACCGGCTCGTGGACGTCCGTGACGCGCTGCAGCTCGTCACGGGACGGCGCGGCGCCCGGCTGACCCAGGGCGACCAGCACGCGGTGGGCGCGCTGCTCGGCCTCGGCAACGCCGACGAGACCCTGCGGGCGGTGTCGGACGCGAGCCGGCGCATCACGCACGCGCTCGACGCCACGCTGCGGCGGGCGCGGCAGGCCGTCACCCCACCGCAGCGACGCTCCCCGCGTGGGCCGAAGGTACGGCTGCTCGGCTACGGCGTCGCCGAGCACGCCGGCGAGGTCGTCCTCGGCCGTGGCGTCCGTCCCGAGACCGACCCCGTCCTGCCGCTGCGGGTGGCGGCAGCCGCCGCGCGGCGCGGACTGCGTCCGGCAGAGGCCACGCTCACCACGCTCGCCGAGCGCTGCCCGCCGATGCCCGCGCCCTGGCCGACCGCGGCGCGCGAGGCCCTGCTCGACCTGCTCGCGACGGGCCCCGCGCTCATCTCGGTGTGGGAGGCGCTCGACCAGGCCGGCTTCCCCGCACGGTGGCTGCCGGAGTGGACGGCCGTGCGCTGCCGGCCGCAGCGCAACCCCGTCCACCGGCACACCGTCGACCGGCACCTGATCGAGACCGCGGTGTACGCGCGCTCGCACCTGCGCGACGTCGAGCGACCCGACCTGCTGCTGCTCGCGGCCTGGCTGCACGACATCGGCAAGCTGCCGCGCAGCGCCGACCACTCGATTGCCGGGGCGCCGATCGCCGCGACGATCTGCCACCGGATCGGGCTGCCCGCCCGCGACGTCGCCGTCGTCGCGATGCTCGTCAGGGAGCACCTGACCCTCGCCGAGCTCGCCACCCGGCGCGACGCGAACGACCCGCGCACCCTCGACGCCCTGCTCGCCGCCGTCGACCGGCGTCCCGACGTCCTCGACCTGCTCCGCGCGCTCACCGAGGCGGATGCCTGCGCCGCCGGCTCGCTCGCGTGGACGTCCTGGCGGTCCCGGCTCATCGACGAGCTCACCCGGCTCGCCCGGACCTCGCTCGCCGACGACAGGACACCGCCGCCGGAGCCCGACCCGCCCGCGGCCCCCCTCGCATCCGCCGTCCCCGGCCCGCGCGTACACGTCGAGACCGACGAGCCGGTGCACGCCGTGACGGTAGTGGCCGCCGACCGGCCCGGGCTGTTCGCCGACGTCGCCGGGCTGCTCGCCGCGCACGGTCTCACCGTCCTCGCGGCGCGGGTCACGACGCGCGACGGCGTCGCGGCGGACACCTGGCGGACGGAGTCGAACGACGGACGTCCGCCGGACGCGACGCTGCTCGCGGAGGAGCTCCGGCGCCTCGCGGCCGGTGACCGGTCACCGCTGCGCCGGCTCCGCCGCCGCGACTCCACCCGGCACCCCACCGCCGGTCCACCGGCCCGGGTGTTCCTCGTGCCCGGGGCGTCGGACACCGCGACCGTGCTCGAGGTGCGGGCGTCCGACCGTCCCGCGCTGCTGCACGACCTCGGCGCGGCACTGCACGCACTCGACGTCCGGGTGCGGTCGGCGCACGTGGAGACCCACGCCGGCCAGGCCGTCGACACGGTCTACGTGACCGACGAGACCGACCGCCCCCTGCACCCCGCGAAGGCGGCCGCCACCATCGCCGCGCTCCTGGAGGCCTGCGCCTAGGAGGCTAGTGCAGGAAGTGGCGCACTCCGGTGAAGTACAGGGGGACGCCCGCGGCCTGCGCGGCGGCGACGACCTCGTCGTCGCGGACCGAGCCGCCCGGCTCGACGACGGCACGCACGCCCGCGTCGATCAGCACCTGCAGGCCGTCGGCGAACGGGAAGTACGCGTCGCTCGCGGCGACGGCACCGCGTGCCCGCTCGCCCGCGCGTGAGACGGCCAGTCGCGCGGAGTCGACGCGGTTGACCTGGCCCATGCCGACGCCGACGGTCGCTCCACCGGTGACGAGCAGAATCGCGTTGGACTTCACGGCCCTGATCGCCCGCCACGCGAACGCGAGGTCGGCGAGCACCGCGTCGTCGACCGGCTCCCCCGCCCGCAGGGTCCAGGTGGCCGGGTCGTCGCCCGGCGCCCGCACCCGGTCGACGGTCTGCAGCAGCATGCCGCCGCTCACCGGGCGGAACTCGATCGGCTCCGGGTGGGCGTCGGCCGGGCACCGGAGCAGCCGGATGTTCTTCTTCCGCGCCAGCAGCTCGACCGCACCGTCGTCGAAGTCGGGCGCGACGAGCACCTCGGTGTAGACCTCGGCGACCTGCTCCGCCATGGCGAGGGTGACCGGGCGGTTGACGGCGATCACGCCGCCGAACGCCGAGACCGGGTCGCACGCGTACGCCCCGCGGTGCGCCTCGGCGACGTCGGCGCCGATCGCGAGGCCGCACGGGTTGGTGTGCTTGACCACGGCGGCGGCCGGCTCGGCGAAGTCGTACACCGCCCGCCTGGCTGCGTCGGCGTCGACGTAGTTGTTGTACGACATCTCCTTGCCGTGCAACTGCTCGGCCGAGGCGAGGCCCGGGCGTCCATGGCGGTACAGGGCCGCGCGCTGGTGCGGGTTCTCGCCGTAGCGCAGCACCGCGCCACGCTCCCAGGTGGCGCCGACCCACGCCGGGAACCCGGTGCCGTCGTCGGTCGGCCCGCGGACGCTGCCGAGCCACGACGCGACGGCGACGTCGTACGACGCGGTGTGGGCGAAGGCGTCGGTCGCGAGCCGCCTGCGCTGCTCCGCCGTGAAGCCGCCGGACCCGACCGCCGCGAGGACGTCGGCGTAGCGCGCGGGATCGACGACGACGGCGACCGAGCCGTGGTTCTTGGCACCGGCACGGACCATCGCGGGGCCGCCGACGTCGATCTGCTCGACGCACTCCTCGGGCGACGCCCCCGAGCGCACGGTCTCGGTGAACGGGTAGAGGTTCGACACCAGCAGCTGGAACGGCGCGATGCCGAGATCGTCGAGCTGCGCGCGGTGCTCGGCCAGGTCGACGTCGGCCAGCAGGCCCGCGTGGACGCCCGGGTGCAGCGTCTTCACCCGGCCGTCGAGGCACTCGGCGAAGCCGGTGACGTCCTCGACCCTGGTGACCGCGACCCCGGCCGCCTCGATCCGCGCGGCGGTGGAGCCGGTGGAGACGATCTCGACGCCGTGCGAGGCCAGCCCGCGGGCCAGCTCCTCCAGCCCCGTCTTGTCGTACACGCTCACGAGAGCACGGTGAATCGCGATGGTGCCGGCGCTCACGGGATGGTCACCCTCCTGCCCTCGACGGTCCAGCCCTCGCGGACCATTCGACCCACGGTCTCGACGATGACGTTGCGCTCGATGCTCTTGATGCGCTCGTGCAGCGACTCGGGGGTGTCGGCCTCCAGCACCGGCACCGCGGCCTGCGCGATGATCGGGCCGCCGTCGACACCCTCGTCGACGACGAAGACCGTGCAGCCGCTGACCTTCACGCCGTGCGCCAGCGCGTCGCGCGGGCCCTGCATGCCGGGGAACGACGGCAGGAGCGCCGGATGGGTGTTGATGGTGCGGCCGCCGAAGCGTCCGAGGAACGCCTTGCCGGTCAGCTTCATGAACCCGGCGAGCACGACGAGGTCGGGCTCGTACGACGCGACGGCGTCGGTCAGCGCGGCGTCCCACGCGTCGCGGTCGGGGTAGTCCTGGACCCGGCGGACGAAGACGGGCACCCCGGCGGCCTCCGCGCGGTCGAGCGCGGGCACACCGGACCGGTCGGCCCCGACGCCGACGACCTGCGCGCCGTACCCGGGGTCGGCGCAGGCGTCGAGCACCGCCTGCAGGATGGTTCCCGTGCCCGAGACGAGCACGACGAGTCTCCCGGACACCGCTTCTCCTCGATCCGCCGTTCCTGGTCCACACCTTAGGGCGGTAGCGTGAGACGTTCGCGAGCGGGAGCAGACGGAGGTAGACAGGGTGACCGGATCCGACGACGGACGCCGAGGCGGCGACGGCCGGTCCCGTACGGACGACAAGGCCAAGAGCCGCCACGGCGCCGTGGCCGTCGTGTTCGCCTGCGCGACGCCCCTGGCCGTCCTGGTCCTGCCGACGATGCCGGCGCTCGTCGCGACCCCGATCCTCGGTATCGGCGCCCTGGTCTCCGGCATCCTCGCCAGGCGCAACGCCAAGCGCTCGGGCGGCACCGCTCCCGGCACGGTCACCGCGATCGCCATCGGCGCGATCGGCATCGCCACCGCCCTGCTGGTGGCGCCGTTCTGGTCCCCGCTCACGACGTACGAGACCTGCCTGACCAGCGCGAACACCGTCCAGGACCAGGACACCTGCCGCAAGGCACTCGACGAGGGCCTGGAGTCGCGGCTACCGTTCGCCGCGCCCGACCTCGTCAACCGGCTGACCCGCATCGGGTAGCGACTCGGCCGCCGTCCGACGGCGCGCCAGCCAGCCGGCCACGACCGCCGCCGCGGCCGCCACGAGGCCCACCTCACCCGCGGCGACGAGACCGGTGAGCAGCGCCGGCGGCCCGACCTCGAGCAGCCGGCCACCGCCGAGGGACCCGCCGCCGAGCAGCGCGAGCAGGGCCACGAACCCCCCGGTCACCGGCCCGGCGAGGAACCCGGCCAGCGCCGCGCGCGGCAGCGACCTGGGCAGGGTGTGCCGGACGAGCAGCGTGCCCGCGACGACGCCGGCGAGCACCGGCACGGCGAGCACGAACCACGCGAGCGCGGGAGGCGCACCGGTCGGGACGGCGGCGAGCACGGGGAACGCCGGCACCGGCCCGCCCTCGTAGCCCCAGGGAGCGACGACCGTGCCCGCACCGAGCGAGAAGCCCGGGCCTACGGCGTAGCCGAGCGCGAAGACGACGGCGTTGGGCACGTACACCGCTCCGACGAGGAACAACAGCACCCCGGCGAGGCCATCGGCGTGCAGCGACGCCGTGATCTCGCGGACGCGGATGACGTGGACGGCGAGCATCGCCGTGACGAGCAGGGCCGAGCCGGCAACCAGCACGGCGGCCGCACCGGCCGAGGCGACGAGGGTCGGCCGCGACCACACCGGCAGCAGCCCGGCCACGCGGACACCGAGGCCGGCACCCCGCAGCACCCCGACACCGCCGGCGACGAGCGCGAACAGCAACGTCGCGACCGGCGCCCACGGCAGCGAGGCGTGCTCCGCGCCGGCGAGCGTCGAGACGGCCACGAGCACGCCGGCACAGGCGTACGGCACGGCGAGAGCGACCACGGCGAGGACGGCCTGCCGCAGGCCGCTGACCTCGACCTCGCGGGCGAGCCTACGCCCGGCCCGCACGAGGAACGCGATCGGCAGCAGCGCCAGCCCGAGCGGCAGCAGGCTCACCGGGCCGTGCGGGAAGCTCAGCGGCACCAGGTGGGTGGCCAGCCACAGGTCACCGCCGAGGCCGACGGTGCCTGCCACGCTCGGCCCGTCGGGTCCCGTCCAGGCGAGCGGCAGGGCGGCGACCAGGCACAGGACGAGGCCGGACACCGACGCGCGCAGCGCGGCCAGCAGGCCCGCGACGAGCAGCCGCGCCGGCGTCGTCGGCTGCCCACGCCGTGACCTGACGTCACGGCCGCCGCGACGGCGGGCGCGGGAGCTCGACGAGTCGGCGACAACGGTCACCGCGCCATCGTCGCAAGCATCCGCCGGCGAACGGGTGAGACGCGCCGGACGGGCGGGTCAGCCGCCCATGACCTCGCGCATCAGGCGGGCGGTCTCGCTGGGGGTCTTGCCGACCCTGACGCCGACCTCCTGCAGTGCCTCGGCCTTCGCCTGCGCGGTGCCCGACGAGCCGGAGACGATCGCGCCGGCGTGGCCCATCGTCTTGCCCTCGGGGGCGGTGAAGCCGGCGACGTACGCGACGACGGGCTTGGTGACGTTGTCGGCGATGTACGCGGCCGCGCGCTCCTCGGCGTCGCCGCCGATCTCCCCGATCATGACGACGGCGTCGGTCTCCGGGTCGTCCTGGAAGGCCTGGAGGCAGTCGACGTGCGTGCTGCCGATGACCGGGTCGCCGCCGATGCCGACGGAGGTGGAGAAGCCGACGTCGCGCAGCTCGTACATCAGCTGGTAGGTGAGCGTGCCGCTCTTGCTCACCAGGCCGACGCGGCCCGACTCGGTGATGTCGGCGGGGATGATGCCGGCGTTGGACCTGCCCGGGCTCGCGATGCCGGGGCAGTTCGGCCCGATCAGCCGGGTCTTGCCGCCGCGGCTGTGCGCGAACGCGTACGACGTGTCGTGCACCGGCACACCCTCGGTGATGGTGATGCACAGGCCGATACCCGCGTCGACGGCCTCGACCATCGCGGCGCGCGCGAACTTCGCGGGCACGAAGACGACCGAGACGTCGGCGCCGGTCTCGCTCATCGCGTCGGCGACGCTGTCGAAGACGGGTACCTCGGTGCCGTCGAAGTCGACCTTCTGGCCGCCCTTCTTCGGGGTCACGCCGCCGACGATGTTCGTGCCGGCCCGCAGCATGCGCCTGGTGTGGTTGCTGCCCTCGGACCCGGTCATGCCCTGGACGATGACCTTGCTGTTCTCGTCGAGCCAGATCGCCATGTCAGCGAGCCCCTTCCGCCGCAAGCTCCGCGGCACGGTCGGCCGCGCCGTCCATCGTGTCGACGCGCTCGACGCCGGCGAGGCCGGCCTCGTCGAGGATGCGGCGACCCTCGTCGGCGTTGTTGCCGTCGAGGCGCACGACGAGTGGTTTGGCGACCTGCTCGCCCTTCTCGGCCAGCAGCGAGAACGCCGCGACGATGCCGTTCGCGACGGCGTCGCAGGCCGTGATGCCGCCGAACACGTTGACGAAGACGCTGCGCACGCCCGGGTCGCCGAGCACGATCTCGAGCCCGTCGGCCATGATCTCGGCCGACGCGCCGCCGCCGATGTCGAGGAAGTTCGCGGGACGCGAGCCGCCGTGCTTCTCGCCGGCGTAGGCGACGACGTCGAGCGTGCTCATGACCAGACCCGCGCCGTTGCCGATGATGCCGACCTCGCCGTCGAGCTTGACGTAGTTGAGGCCCTTCTCCTGGGCCTTGACCTCGAGCGGGTCGCTGGCCGCGACGTCGGCGAGTGCCGCGTGGTCGGGGTGCCGGAAGCCGGCGTTGTCGTCGAGCGTCACCTTGCCGTCGAGGGCGACGACCCTGCCCGCGGGCGTACGCACCAGCGGGTTGACCTCGACGAGGCTCGCGTCCTCCTCGACGAAGCACTGCCAGAGCTTGACGATGAGGTCGGCCGCCTCGTCGGCGACCTCCGCGGGGAAGTTCGCCTGGGTGACGATGTCGCGCGCGGCGGCCTCGTCGACCCCCTCGACGGCGTCGACCGGCACCCTGGCGAGCGCCTCGGGCTTGGTGCGGGCGACCTCCTCGATGTCGATGCCGCCCTCGCGGGACGCCATGGCGAGGAAGGTGCGGTTACCCCGGTCGACGAGGAACGAGAAGTAGTACTCCTCGGCGATGTCCTCGGCCGGCGTCACCAGCACCTTGCGGACGACGTGGCCCTTGATGTCCATGCCGAGGATCGCCCCGGCCTTCTCCTGCGCCTCGTCCGGCGACTCGGCGAGCTTGACGCCGCCCGCCTTGCCGCGCCCGCCGGTCTTGACCTGCGCCTTGATGACCACGGTGCCACCGAAGCGCTCCGTCGCCGCGCGCGCGTCCTGCGCGGTCTCGACGACCGCCTGCTCCATCACGGGTACGCCGTGCTTCGCGAAGAGCTCCTTGGCCTGGTACTCGTAAAGATCCACTGGTGTCCGTTCCGTCACGTCCACGTCCACGTCCACGCACGCCCGCCGCGCGCGGCACCTTGGTGAGGGTAGCGGGGGCGGCTCGTCCCGGGACTCCCGGGCCGCGGCCTGCCATGCTCGGTGATCCGGCCGCGGTCTCGCCGGAGGGCGCTCCAGGCGTACCTCGACCGCCTCCTCACCGACGCAAGGGGAGGGCACACCGGATGAGCGCGGGACTGCTGGCGTCGCTTGCGTGCCTGGCACTGCTGGTCCGGCTGAACGCGTGGATGACTCGGCACGCCGCGGGAGCGACCGGCTGGGTGCTCGCCATCGCCGGGTTCCTCGTCGCCCGCGACGCTGTCGCGCGATTGTGGTTCTGACCTCGGACGGTTCTGAGCACCGGCTCAGGGTGCGGTCAGGGTCGTTCCCGGACGTCAGGCCGGGCCACGGCTGCGAGGCTTGCCGCCAGGAGGTCGACAATGACAACACAGCAGGCCGGTCCCACCACCGGCACCGCCCCGGCAGGTGGCCTACGCGCCGCGGACAGCGACAGGGAACGCACGGTCGCCGACCTGCGCATGTTCTACGAGAAGGGCGTCCTCGGCTACGCGGAGTTCAACCACCGCATGGACAACGCCTACCGCTCCACGTACACCCACGAGCTGACCGCACTGGTCGCCGACCTGCCCCGCTCGCAGGTGGGCTCGACGGTCGCTCCCAGCGCGCCGGCCGCGCCGCCGCGGAAGCAGAGCACGAGCGCGGGGAAGATCGTCGCCATCGTGGCGCTGGTGATCGCGTCGCTCGTCGGCCTCTCCTGGCTGACCGGCCTGATCACCTCGCACCCGATCATCTCGCTGCTCGCCGCCGCAGCGATCGTCTTCGTGGTCGTCAAGAAGCCGCACCGCCGCCCTAGCAGCTGACCGGCGCTGACGCCTCACGTCACTCGCGGTGGAGCCAGGTCAGCAGGTCGTGCGGTGCCTGCCGCGCCGTTCGCGCCCGGTACGCGGCGCGCTCCTCGGGGGTCAGCAGGTCGCGTCCCGCTCCCGACCGGCCCTGCCGGAAGAACGCGGCCGGGTCCTTGAGCACACCGCTCCTGGTGGGCAGCAGCGCCTCGGCGTTGCCCTTCATCTGGTCGAACGTGGCCGCGCGCACGAGGTCAGGCCACATGTCGTCGGGCACCTCGATGCCGAGGTGTGCGGCGATGCGGCGCATCTCACCGTCGAGGTCGGCGGACAGGTCGTCGTAGTGGACGAGGACGACGTTCGGCTCGTCCCGCCTGGCCCAGGCATCGGACAGGTGCCACATCACCCCGGGCAGGGAGTCCATCGACTCCCGCGGGTCGGCCTCGGAAGCCACCCACGCGAGCAGCCAGTCGCGGACGGGCCGGCGCGGGGGCGGCGGCGTACTCGGCGTGGCGGCACCGGTCAGTTCGCGCAGCCGCTCGCGGTCGATGTTGTCGCCCTGGTGGTAGAGCGACACGGCCATGTCGAGCGGATGCCGCGCGACGACGATGTACATGGCACGCGGGTCGAGCGGCACCCCGTCGAGCGGGGTGTGCGTCTTCATGAACCGCCGGTGCCGCTGGGCCGCCAGCCGCGCGAGCACGTCCTCGCGTGGCGTGACGAGGTGGTCGATCCACGGTGAGAGCGCGCCGAGCGGCTCGGGCAGCTCCACGCGCTGGAAGACGAGCAGCGCGCAGATCATCTGCATCCAGGTCGTCCCGCTCTTCGACCTGGTGCTGATCACGACGTCGCCCTCGCGGAACGGGAAGTCCGTCCAGCGGGCGCTGTCCTCCTCGTCGGAGACGTAGCGGTGCGGTGTGTCCGGCATCGGACCGATCCTCAGGACTCGACGGTGCGGGCGTCCGCGCCGACGTTCGCGCGTACCCAGGTCACGATGTCGGTGGTGGTGGCGCCGGGACCGAAGATCCTGGCCACGCCGATCCGCTCCAGCTCGGGGATGTCGGCCTCGGGGATGATGCCGCCGCCGAAGACGACGATGTCGGACGCCTCCCGCTCGGCGAGCAGCTCGGACAGCCGCTTGAACAGGGTCATGTGCGCGCCGGAGAGCACGGACAGCCCGATGCCGTCGGCGTCCTCCTGGATCGCCGCCTCGACGATCTGCTCGGGCGTCTGGTGGAGACCGGTGTAGATGACCTCCATGCCGGCGTCGCGCAGCGCCCGCGCGACGACCTTGGCGCCCCGGTCGTGGCCGTCGAGCCCCGGCTTGCCGACGACGATCCTGATCCTGCCGCTCACCGGTCCACTCCTCGCTCATCGACCCGATCTCACGAGACTAGCCCGTGGACGGGACCTCAGCAGCCTCCTAGAGCTTCTGGATGGGGGCGTAGCGGAGGATGAAGGTCTTCTCCCCCACGTCGTCGCCGAAGTAGATCTTCGCCTGCGCCTTGTCGTCGTGGCCGGACACGGCGATGACCTGGCCCATGCCGAACCGGTCGTGGCTGATCCGGTCGCCGATCGACAGCACGGGGACG
>WHST01000117.1 GCA_009379955.1 Streptosporangiales bacterium
CTGCCCGAAACCGCCCCGCAGACCCCCGAGCCGGGGTCAAGGGGGCTCGGCAGAGAACCCGGCAGCCGTTCGGGAACCACCGCGAGCGTCCGAAGGCCGGTCATCCCGGGAATGGCTCATTGATCAGCGCATCCCTAGGTCGTGGGTGCGGACAGGGCAGCGGACACGAGGTCGGCCGTGCGCCGCAGGTCGGGCACGATCGCCTCGATGTGCGTGCGCATGCTCTCCCGCGGACCGATCACCGAGACCGCGCCGGTCACGGTCCCCTGGGCGAACACGGGAGCGGCAACGGCCTCGACGCGGGAGTCGTACTCCCCGTGCGAGACCGCGATGCCGGTGCGGCGGACCTCGGCGTAGATCGCGAGCAGCGCCTCGACGGTCGTCGGCGTGGTCGGCGTGCAGCGTTCGAGCGTCTCGCCGAAGAGTGCGCGTACGCGCGACTCCGGCAGGTGGGCGAACATCGCGTGCCCGCTCGCGCCGCCGTGCCCGGGGAACAGGCCGCCGACGATGGTCGTGTACCGCAACGGCCCCGGCCCGTCGACGGCGGCGGCGCACCGGTACCTGTTGGCGTCCGGCACGTTGTAGACCACGCTCTCGCCGGTGCGCTGGGCCAGCGGGACGAGCAGGTCGCGCACCCGGGTGAGGGTGCCGTCGCTCTCCTCGGCGAGCCGGCCGAGCCCGACCAGCGCCGGCCCGAGCCGATAGCGGCGTGTCGGCGGGTCGAAGACGGTGAAGCCCCGCATCGACATCGTGGCGAGCAGCCGCTGCACCTGGGACTTGTCGAGGTCGAGCGCGCGGGCGAGCGCGCTGACGCCCCACGTCGGTGACGTGGCGGTGAACGCGCTCAGCACCTGCAGCGCGCGGTCGGCGGTCTGCAGGTACCCGACGGGTCGGTCACGAGTCTCGAGAGGTCTCATCGCACATACCGAGATGACGTTGCAATTACCGCACCCAGGAGACAGCATGGTGGTCGCGCTGTCAAGACCGCCCCTGATTGCCGACGAACACCGAGGAGGCCGATCCCGTGTCCTGGCGTGACGTGATCGACGGGTACGAACTGCTCGACGACCCGGCAGCGGACGGAGCATCCGTCGCGTCCTGGCTGCGCGAGCAGTCGCTCGACGACGTGACCGTCACTCGCGTCGAGGGCGAGCGGGGAGGCACCGACTTCGTCCGCGCCGTCGTGCCGGGCTCCCGCGGCCGGAGCGCGGGCGGCGACGCCCCGACGCTCGGTCTCGTCGGACGGCTCGGCGGCCTCGGTGCCCGTCCCGAGCGGATCGGGTTCGTCTCCGACGGCGACGGCGCCCTCACCGTGCTCGCGGCCGCGGCGAAGCTCGGCCGCATGCGCGCACGCGGCGACATCCTGCCGGGCGACGTCGTGGTCGCCACGCACGTGTGCCCGGACGCGCCGACCCGTCCGCACGATCCCGTCCCGTTCATGGACTCCCCCGTCGACATCGCGACGATGAACTCCCACGAGGTCGACGACGACATGGCCGCCGTGCTGACCGTCGACACCACCAAGGGCAACCGCATCTGCAACCACAACGGTTTCGCGATCACTCCGACGGTCAGGGAGGGCTGGGTCTTGCGGGTGTCCGACGACCTCCTCGACATCGCGACGCGGGTCACCGGTCGCGCGCCCGTCGTCCTGCCGGTGACGACGCAGGACATCACGCCGTACGGCAACGGCGTCTACCACGTGAACTCGCTCCTACAGCCCGCGACCGCCACGTCCGCGCCGGTGGTCGGCGTCGCGATCACGACCGAGGCAGCCGTCCCCGGGTCGGGCACCGGTGCCACCGACCTCGCGAGCGTCGAGTCGGCCGTCCGCTTCTGCATCGAGACCGCGAAGGACCTCGGCGCCGGCGACTGCCGCTTCCACGACCCGGACGAGTTCGCCCGCCTCGTCGCCCTCTACGGCGAGATGCGCCACCTCCAGGGCGCCGCAACCTCCTAGCGCTGGGGCTGTCCCGCTGATCACGTTAACGTGATCAGCGGCGACTTCACCTCGTGCCGGGACGAGGTGAAGTCCACGTTCACGAGGTGAACGTGATCATTTCGCGAACCGGCTAGGGCTAGGGCTGGGTCGGGGCGTCGAAGACCGGGGTGCGGCGCAGCAGCGACGACAGGTCGGAGCCGGCCGCCAGCTCCCGCGGCAGGCCGCCACGGTCGAACAGCCGGGCCCGGCGGTCGCCGCCGAGCGTGGCGACCGCGCCGGACACCCGCACCCAGGAGCCCTCACGCAGCCCGAGCACGGGCACGTCGTTCTCCTCGAGGAACTGGATCAGCCGCTCCTCGCGCGTCTCGCCCATGTGCCGCGAGGACGGGTCGGGGTCGAGGTAGTGCGGGTTGATCTGGAACGGCACGAGGCCGAGGGCCTCGAACGACCGCGGCTGGACGATGGGCATGTCGTTGGTGGTGCGCAGCGAAGGACCGGCCATGTTGGTGCCCGCGCTCGAACCGATGTACCTGGTGCCCGCCGACGCAGCCGACCGGATCGCGGGCACGAGATCGAGGTCCTGCAGCGTACGGAGCAACCGGAACGAGTTGCCGCCGCCGACGAACACGATGTCCGCCGCCTCCACCGCGGCGACCGGGTCGGGCGCGAGGTGCAGTCCGATGACCTCGATGCCGTACGGGTCGAGCGACCGTGCCACGCGGGAGGTGTAGACATCGTGGTCGGCGAGGGCGTAGGGGACGAACAGCACGCGGTGTCCCGCGACGAACTCGGTGAGCTCGTCCGCGACGTGCGCGAACATCGGCTGACCCGGTGCGGAGGAGTTCGACATCAGCATCAGGTCCATGCGGCTCGTCCCGGTCTCGTCGGCGGCGCGTGCGACGCCATCCTGACAGACCGGCGGGCCGGGTCACGGCAGGTGCACGGCCGTGCCCTTGAAGAACGTGTAGTGGAACGTGCCGCCGCCGGCCGCGGTCCTGCGCAGGCCGGCGATCCCGCGGTCCCAGTCCTCCGCACTCATCAGGCCGGCCGCCAGCGCGTCGTCGCGCACGCCCTCGACCATCGCCGTGAACGTCTGCCGGGTGAAGCCCTCGACGAGCCCGGGCTTGGAGTCGTCGACGTAGACCGTCCGCGGCTCGACCGCCACGTCCGCGTACCCCGCGGCGGTCAGCAGCGGATGCAGCTCCCGGCCGATCAGTCCGTTCCCACCGACGGCGGCCTGCAGCCAGACGAGGCAGTCGATCGCCGCGTGGGCGTAGGCGCTGTCGGGATGGAAGAACGCCGACCCGTGGTCGCCCTCGATCACGGTGATCGTGCCGCCAGGCCGCAGCACCCGGCGCAGCGCGGCCAGCGCCTCGACCGGGTTCGGCAGGTGCTCGAGGACGAAGCACACGAACAGGTGGTCGAACGACGCGTCCGCGTACGGCAGCGCGAACAGGTCGGCGCGGTGCCACTCCACCGCCGCGTCCGGCACCTGCGCGGCCACCCGGGCCCGCGCCTGGGCGAGCGACTCCGCGGAGACATCCACGGCGACCAGCCGCGCCCGTGGACTCGCGGCGGCGAGGTGGACGGTCTGCGCGCCGACCCCGCACCCGACCTCGAGCACCCGGCTGCCCGCGGGGTACGCCGTCCCCCGGTGCAGCAGCGCCGCCAGGGTGTCGGCCTGGTCGCCGAGCCGCCGGCTCTCGGTCGCCGTGTACCCGTGTACGTAACCGGTGCGCCCGCCGTCGACCACCGTCATGTCATGCCTCCGCTCGCTGCGTACGTCCCTGGTCACGTCCCCAGACTGCCGGCACAATGGTCCGGTGAACAGGTCCAATGACAGCGCCGACGACAGGTCCACAACGGCCGGGTCCGACTTCCTGCACCTGGACGTCGCCGAGGCGCCGCCCGGTGGACGCGCCGACTGGCTGGCCGAGCGGCTCCGGCTGGCGATCGCGGACGGGCGACTGCCCGTGGGCAGCAGGCTGCCGGCCACGAGGGTCCTCGCCGAGGAGCTGCGCGTGTCCCGCGGCGTGGTCATCGAGGCGTACCTGCGCCTGGGCGAGGACGGCCACGTCACCGGCCGCGGGCGCGGCGGGACGGTCGTCGTCGCGGCCCCCGTCACGGCACCGGCGCCGGAGGCTCCCGCTGCCCGCGGGGTGTCCGCACCGTTCGCCACGGCACCGGGTGCCGGCGTCTTCGACGCCCTGCGCGAGGCGCCCGCCAGGATCGACCTCTCACCGGGCCTGCCCGATCTCGCGGCCTTCCCGCGTACGGCGTGGCTGCGCGCGGAGCGCCGGGCGCTCGCCGACCTCTCGACGTCCGACTTCGGCTACGGCGACCCGCGCGGGACGCCCGCGTTGCGGTCCGCGGTCGCCGACTGGCTCGGCCGCAGGCGCGGGATCCGGGTGGACCCTGCCGAGGTGGTCGTCGTCGCCGGCGTCGCGCAGGGGCTCGACCTGCTCGTGCGGGTGCTGCACGACGCCGGGATGCGCGAGATCGCGGTGGAGGACCCGGGCTCACTCGGCATCCGCCAGCACCTGCTGTACCACGGCATGGCCACCCGTCCGGTCGCCGTCGACGCCGGCGGTCTGCGGGTCGACGAGCTGCGCGCGACCGGCGCGGCGACCGTCATGGTGACGCCCGCGCACCAGTTCCCGACCGGCGTGGTGCTCGACGGAGAGCGGCGCCGCGAGCTGATGCGGTGGGCCGGCGAGGGCGGCACGATCGTCGAGGACGACTACGACGCCGAGCACCGGTACGACCGGCCGCCGGTACCCGCGCTGCGGTCGATGGTCGCCGAACACGCGTTCTACGTCGGCAGCGTCTCCAAGCTCCTCGCCCCTGCCCTGCGCCTCGGCTGGGTGCTGGCGCCGCCGCCGCACCGCGACCCACTCGTCGACGCCAAGCGGTTCGCCGACCTCGGCAACGCCGTCCTGCCGCAGCTGGTGCTCGCCGAGCTGATGAGGTCGGGCGCGCTGGAACGCCACCTCCGCCTCCTCCGCGGCCGGCACCGCCGCAGGCGCGACGCGATGATCGACGCCGTCCGCACGCACCTCCCAGGCGCGGTCGTGCACGGCGCCGCGGCCGGCCTGCACCTGACGCTCACGTTCGGCGACGACGTCGACGACGTCGCCCTCGCGGCCGCGGCGCTGGCGCGGGGCGTCAAGGTGCAGCCGCTGTCGTGGCACGCCATCCGCCCGCACCGCCCCGGCCTCGTCCTCGGCTACGCCGCCAACCCCCCGACGACGCTGACGGAGGGCGTACGCCTCCTGGCCACAGCCCTGGAGTGAGCCACCGCTGGCGACACGCTCGCCGTCGGGCGCCGCGCCCGCACCGAGGCCGCCGGACCGTCGTCCTTCCCGACACCGGATCTGCCGTCCGGGTTCAGCAGGTCATGTCGTCACCGATGAGTTCTTGGCGCCGTGCCGGTCTGATCCAGTGTGACCGTGATTTCGAGAGTTCGTCGGGCCGAGATGCCGGCAGACGCCCTCACCTACTCCGAGCGAGGACTCATGCCTGCCGACTTGCCTGCCAGCCCCGCAACGGCCACCGCTGGCGCGCCGGGGCGTACTCCTGCCGTGATCCGACTGCTGGTGGTGGCGACGTTCGTGGTGATCCTGAACGAGACCATCCTGCTCAACGCGATCCCGCGGCTGATGGCGGACCTGCACGTCACGGAACAGGCCGCGCAATGGGTGTCCACCGCGTTCATGCTGACCATGGCCGCGGTCATCCCGGTCACCGGCTGGTTCCTCCAGCGGGTCTCGACCCGCCAGGCCTACGCCACCGCAATGGGTGTCTTCCTCACCGGCACCGCGCTGTCCGCGGCTGCCCCGGTCTTCGAGGTTCTCCTCCTCGGCCGGATCACCCAGGCCGCCGGCACGGCAGTGATGATGCCACTGCTGATGACGACCCTGATGACCGTCGTACCTGACCGCGACCGGGGCCGGGTGATGGGCAACGTGACCATGGCGATATCGGTGGCCCCGGCGCTGGGGCCGACGGTCTCGGGTGTCGTCCTGCAGGTCGGCTCATGGCGCATGCTCTTCCTGCTGGTGTTGCCGATCGCGGCCACAGTGACGTGGTTCGGCCTGCGTCGCCTCGAGAACGTCGGCCAGCCGCGTCACAGCACCATCGACTGGCTGAGCGTGGTCGCTGCCGCTGTCGGATTCGGCGGACTGGTCTACGGCCTCACCCAGTTCGCCGAAGGTGGCGTCGGCCCCTCGGCCGTGTTCGTCGTGGGCGGGCTGGCGGCGATCGCGGTCTTCGTGATACGCCAGCTGCATCTCCAGCGCAACGGCTCGCCCCTGATGGACCTGCGTACGCTGCGGCAAGGGACGTACGCCAAGGCGCTGATCCTGATGTCGGTGGCGTTCATGGCGATGCTGGGATCGATGATCCTGCTGCCGCTCTTCCTGCAGAACCTCCGCGGCCTGAGCCCGTTGCAGACCGGACTGCTGGTGATGCCCGGTGGCGTCGCCATGGGCCTGCTCGGCCCGACCATCGGACGGATGTTCGACCGGTTCGGTGGGCGGGTGCTCGTGATCCCCGGCTCCTTCGGATTCGTGACCGCGCTCGCCGGCCTCACCCAGCTGTCCATGACGATGCCGTACTGGCAGGTGCTCGGGCTGCACACGCTCCTGATGTTGTCACTGGCCGCGATCTTCACCCCGGTCTTCACGCTCGGGCTGGGCGCCCTGCCAAGGCACCTCTACTCCCACGGCAGCTCGATGCTTGGCACGCTGCAGCAGGTCGCAGCGGCGTTCGGCACCGCACTGGCGGTGACTGTCATGACCGTGCGTGCCGACCAACTGGCGATCGACGGAGTCGCCGCGGAACTCGCCCGACTCGACGGAATGCGACTCGCCTTCCTCATCAGCGCAGTGCTCGCGCTCGTCGTCGTCGCGATCGCGCTCCGACTGCCACGGCGGGCTCACCAGAACAACGACACGACGACCGACGACTCACCCGGAACACTCGATGATGCACGGGTCAGGCCCGAGGACGAGGTGGTCGAACTCCAGCCCGTCAGCTGAACGGCCACGAGTGGGCCGGGCTGTGGGAGAGTTCGGGGATGCGGGACACGATCGCCGGCGTCCGCCGGCCGGCGAGGCGGACGTACGCCGCCGCCGTCGCCGCCGCGGGTCTGGTGCTGGCGATCCTCTTCCTCGTGAACCCGCTGCACCTGCGGTACAACGGGACCTACGCCCTGCTGTCCCTGGCGCTGCTCGTCGTCGTGCCGGCGGTCGCGACAGCGCTGACCCCGGCGAGGCGCGTGGGCCGGGCCGTCGCGGTGGGACTGATCGGGACGTCTCTCGTGGTGGCGGGTGGGCTCGTCGGCACCCTCGTCGAGCCACGGGACTCCCCCGTGGCGCACACCGACCCGGTCACGTCGGGCACGTACCGGCTCCAGGTCGGCAACACGACCTCGTTCCCTGACCGGAGCCGATTCCACCGGACCGTGCGGTTGAGCCGTGCACGCGGGCCGTTGACCCAGGAGGTCGTCGTGTACGCCTCGCGTACCGTCAGTCCGGAAGGGCAGCCCACCGTCGACGCCGCCTTCACCGGACAGCACCGGATCAACGTCACGACCGGTGCGTGCCGGTTCGAGTACACGTTCGACGCCGTGACGCTCCGGGTCGACGCGTCACCGCGCAACGCCCGCGTCACCGCGACCTGCTGAGACGCGGACGGCTCAGGCGTCGTCGCCCAGGGCGCGTTCCAGCCGCTCCATCTTGGCTGCCGACGTGTCGTCGACGCCGGGCTTGATGTCGGCCTTGAGGACAAGCCCGACCCGCGGAGCGCGGGCGGCGACGGCGTCGACCGCGCGGCGGATGACGTCCATCACCTCGTCCCACTCCCCCTCGACCGTGGTGAACATCGCGTCGGTGTGGTTGGGCAGGCCGCTCTCGCGGACCACGCGGACGGCGTCGGCGACGTGGTCGGCCACCGAGGCACCCACGCCGGACGGCGAGATGGAGAACGCGACGATCACAGTGGTTCCTCCGGTTCGGTACGGGGTTAGGGGGTGTCGGTGAGGTTCGCGACCAGCTCGTCGGCCGCGGCGTACGGGTCGAGGCCGCCGTCGGCCACCCGGTCGGCCAGAACCGCGAGGCGAGCGTCGCCGTGCAGGTCGGCGAACCTGCGGCGCAGCTGGCCGAGCGCGAGCGCCTCGATCTCGTCGGCGATCCGGTCGCGGCGGACCTTCGCGATCCTGCCGTCCCGCGCCAGCCAGTCGCGGTGCTTGAGGATCGCGGCCACCAGCTCGTCGACACCCTCGTCCTTGACGGCGACGGTGCGCACGATCGGCGGACGCCAGTCGCCCGGTCCGCGCCGCTCTCCCAGCGCGAGCATCTGGTTGAGCTCGCGCGCGGTGTGGTCGGCCCCCTCGCGGTCGGCCTTGTTGACGCAGAAGACGTCGGCGACCTCGAGGATGCCGGCCTTCGCCACCTGGATGCCGTCGCCCATGCCCGGGGCCAGCAGCACGATCGTGGTGTCGGCCTCCGACGCGATCCGCAGCTCCGACTGGCCGACGCCGACGGTCTCGACGAGGACGAACGCGCAGCCTGCCGCGTCGAACACGCGGACGGCCTGCAGGCTCGCGGCCGCGAGACCGCCGAGCTGCCCTCTCGTCGCCATCGACCGGATGTAGACCTCGCCGTCGGTCGCGTGGTCCTGCATCCGCACCCGGTCGCCGAGCAGGGCACCGCCGGAGAACGGCGACGTCGGGTCGACCGCGAGCACGCCCACGCGGTAACCGTCGCGGCGCAGCAGGGCGACGAGCGCGCTGGTCACGGTCGACTTGCCGACGCCCGGCGCGCCGGTGAGCCCGACGACGTGCGCGTTGCCGGCGTGCGGCGCAAGCGCGGCCATCACCTCGCGCAGCTGCGGCGCGTCGTCCTCCACCAGGGAGATCAACCGGGCGACGGCGCGGGCACGCCCCTGCGTGGCCTGCTCGACGAGCGTGGCGACGTCAGGGGCACCCATCAGTCCACGCGCCCGCTTCGTCGCTCATCGGGACCGATCACGCCGCGGGGACGCGGACGACGAGTGCGTCGCCCTGGCCGCCGCCGCCGCAGAGCGCGGCCACCCCGGTGCCGCCGCCGCGGCGGCGCAGCTCGTGCGTGAGGTGCAGCACCAGGCGGGCACCGGACATGCCGACCGGGTGGCCGAGCGCGATGGCACCGCCGTTGACGTTGACCTTGTCCTCGGAGACGCCGAGCTCCTTCATCGCCTGCAGACCCACGGCGGCGAACGCCTCGTTGAACTCGAACAGGTCGACGTCCGCGACGTCGAGGCCCGCGCGGTCGAGCGCGGCCCGGGTCGCGCCGGCGGGCTGCGACTGCAGCGTGGAGTCGGGACCCGCGACCATGCCGTGCGCGCCGACCTCGGCGAGGATCGGCAGGCCCTCGCGCTCTGCCCGCTCGCGCGACATCACGACGAGCGCGCAGGCGCCGTCGGAGATCTGCGAAGCGCTGCCAGCCGTGATCGTGCCGTCGGGACGGAACGCGGGACGCAGCTTCGCGAGGGTCTCGGCGGTGGTGTCGGGCCTGATGCCCTCGTCGTCGGTGACCACGACGGGGTCGCCCCTGCGCTGGGGTACTTCGACGGGGACGATCTCGTCGGCGAACAGGCCGTTCTTCTGCGCGGCGGCCGCGCGCTGGTGCGACAGCGCGGCGAACCTGTCCTGCTCCGCGCGCTCGATGCCCAGCGCGTCGTTGTGCCGGTCGGTCAGCTCGCCCATCAGGCAGGAGTCGAAGACGTCGGTCAGCCCGTCGTACTCCATGTGGTCGATGAGGGTGATCGAGCCGTACTTGTGTCCCTCGCGCCCGCCACGCAGCAGGTGCGGCGCGTTGGTCATCGACTCCATGCCGCCCGCCACCACGGTCTGCGCCAGCCCGCCGCGGATGTAGAGGTCGGCGAGGGCGACGGCGTTGAGGCCGGACAGGCACATCTTGTTGATCGTGACCGACGGGACGCTCATCGGGATCCCCCCGTTGACCGCGGCCTGCCGCGCCGTCGCCTGGCCGCCGCCCGCGGGCAGCACCTGGCCCATGACGACGTAGTCGACGTCGGTCCCGGCGACGCCACCCTGCTCGAGGGCGCCGCGGATCGCCACGCCACCGAGATCGGTGGCGGCGAATCCCTTCAACGACCCGAGCAGCCGCCCCATGGGCGTGCGTGCGCCTCCGACGATCACCGACACCGACTCGCTCATCTGAGCCCTCCTCAGGATCGCGGCTTCGTCCGCCACGATACTTGGTGTGCACCGGGCCGGCCCGCGGTGCGGGAGCCGGACGACGGCGTGACGAGCGCCACACCGAGGGAGCGCACGGGAGGGAAGCGGTGTTCAGCAGGATCGACCACGTCGGCATCGCCGTCCGCGACCTCGACGAGGCCAAGGACTTCTACGCCCGCACCTTCGGCATGCGGGTGGTGCACGAGGAGACCAACGAGGACCAGGGCGTCCGCGAGGTGATGCTCGCGGTCGGCGACGGCGAGACCCAGGTCCAGTTGCTCGCGCCGCTCACCCCCGAGTCCACGATCGCCAGGTTCCTCGACCGCTCGGGCCCCGGCATGCAGCAGCTCGCGTACGCCGTCGACGACATCGACGAGGCATGCGCGACGCTGCGCGGCCGGGGCCTGCGACTGCTGTACGACGAGCCCAGGCGCGGCACGGCAGGCTCTCGCGTCAACTTCGTGCATCCGAAGGACGCAGGCGGCGTGCTGGTCGAGCTCGTCCAGCACGCACCAGACCCAGCACGATGAGCCCCTGCCCGGCGATGTAGGTCGCCATCACCCAGACGTCCGGCTGCGGCACGGCGAACCAGTCGGCGTAGCGGTGCAGCGCCAGCAGCGAGTCGGAGACCAGGAAGATGCCCGCTCCCCACGCCACCGTCCTGTTGACGCCGACGGCGACGGTCGCGCTCGCGCCGAGCACGAGACCGTAGATCGCGACCGGGACCACGAGGTCGCCGAGGCCGGGCGCCAGCACGGCGAGCAGGACCACCCACCACGCGGTGTACGGGATCGCCGCCCACGGGCGGCGCCGGAGGCCCGACCGCCGGGTGAACGGCCAGAACACCCCGACGTAGACGAGGTGGGCCAGCAGGAACGCCGCCAGCCCGACGAGGAACCAGACGTCGCGCGGCACGTTGAGGGCGAGGTCGCCGGCCCAGGCGAGGACCAGGGCGATCGCCGTGCCCCAGGTCCAGTGGCCGCGGTGCTCCCCCGCGAGCACGAGGAGCGCGAGCGCGAGCGTCGGCATGAGCAGGACCTTGGTGACGGTGCCGAGCCCGTCGACCGCGGCGGCCAACGCGACCAGGTGGATGACGCCGGCGGCGGCGTACGGCACGAGGGCCAGGAGCCGCCGGTCGCCGGTCACCCCTTGACCTGGAGGGCCTTGATCGTGCCGAACGCGGGTACGTACAGGTCGAGGTCGTCGCGGTGCTGCTCCGGTGCCGTGAAGTAGAACCAGACGTCGGCGGACTCACCCTCCGCGAGGGATGTCGGCATGCTCGACCTGATCGGCTCGCCCTTGCCGGTGACGTAGTAGCGCAGCTTCGTGCCGCCCTGCTCGTCGAAGAGCACCGTGTCGGACGCGTCGTCGCTCACCGTGGTGTCGCCGCTGAAGAGGTAGGGCACGCCGGAGTACCCCGTGCTGTCGGCCGGGAGGGACACCGCGGTGACCCGCACGCGGACGTACACGAACGGTCCGTGTTCGTCGACGTTCATGACGTCGAGCTGGATCCTGTTGTCACCCTCGTCGCTGGTGAAGGTGCGCTCGACGGCGGCGCGGGAGCCCGCCGCCTCGGGCCCCTTGGCCGGCGGGGCGATCTCGGTGCCGGGGACGGAGATGTCGGTCGGCTCCGTCTCCTCGCCCGGCTCGTCCTTGGTGGTCGTGTAGGTGACGGTGACGCGCCGGTTCCTCGCCTTGTCGGCCGGCGAACGCTCGGGGTCGACCGCGAGGGCCGTCTCCCCCTTGCCCACCGGCTTCAGCGTCGTGCCGGTGCCGCTGAGCCGCGAGGTCAGCGCCTCGGTCACCGCCGTCGCCCGCTTCGTCGAGAGATCCAGATTGTGCGCGCTCGTCCCGTCCGTATCCGTATGTCCGGTGACCTCGACGGGCCCCTTGGCGCCGGACTCCCTGATCCTCTTGGCCACCTCGTCGAGCGTCTCGTTGGACGCCGGGCCGAGGTCGGCGGAGTCCTTCGCGAACAGCACGTCGGCGGACAGGGTGAGCGCGCGCTTCTTCCCCGTCCGCTTCTCGTCGATGAGGACGAGCGGCTCCCTGCGCTCCTGCATGGAGACCGACGTGCCCGTGATCGGGATCGGCCTGGCCGACTTGGCCCCGGCTCCCGGGCTCTTCCAGACCGTCGGCGTCGGGGTCTCCGCGCCCGCCGTACCGGGGGACGCGACCAGCATCGCCACGACGGCCAGCGCCGCACCTCGGCGCAGGGCGGCGCGGGTCACGACGAGACCTTCACGCCGGGCAGTGGGCCGAGGTCGCTCAGCACCACCGTCATCGACTCCACGGACTCCGGTGGCAGCGGGTAGTCGGCGAACAGCGCCGTGGGCTGGTCGAGGGTGAAGTCGGATACGCCGTCGGAGCACACGCACCCACCTCCGTTGGTCTTCAGGACCGGGTACATGCGGAGGTTGGCGCTGTCGATCAGGTACACGCCCGCCACGTCGTCGCCCAACGCGTCAACGCTGAGGAAATCACTGGCCAGCGGGTCAGTGCTGCCCTTGCTCTGCGGCGTCACCGCGAACACGAGCCGGAGCACCTTGTCGTACCGCTTGAGCTCGATGACGTCGACGGTGATCCGGTAGCCGCCCTGCTCGCTGGTGACCGACCTGATCGAGTTCTCGACCTTGCCGTTGGCGCCGACCGTGATCTGCGGCGGCTTCTCCGAGGCCACGTTGTCGTCGCCGAACAGGCCGCATCCCGTCAGCACGGCCGCGCAGAGGACGGCGGTGAGCACCGTGCCCAGCGCCGATCGCCACGTCTTCATCGCGAGTCTCCCCATCGTCGTAGCGGCGGATCGCCGCGGCTGCGCACGACCCCAACCCTCTCGCAGCCTGCGATACCCAACTGCACGCGGTGGTTCGGTTCGCGTGACGAAGACTCTTTACCATGCCTGCGCGTGTCGACGGCCGCACCCCCTGCTCACTCTCAGGTGACTCTGCAAAGATGGGGGGCATGACGCCTGATCAGCCGCCGCTTGACGATTTCTTCTCGAACCAGGCCTTCGACGTGGTGATGCGTGGTTACGCACGCAACCAGGTCGACGACTACGTCGCGCAGATCGAGGCGTCCACGAGGCAGCTGCGCGAGCACAACACCGAGTTGCAGCATGCCCTCGAGTCGACCGAGAAGCGCGCCACCGAGCAGACGAGTCCGAGCTACGCCGGACTCGGCGGCCGGGTCGAGCAGCTGCTGCGGTTGGCCGAGGAGGAGTCCACCGACCTCGTCCGGCGGGCGCGCGAGGAGGCCGAGCAGCTGCGCGAGCAGATCGTCGGCAAGGCCCAGCGCGACGCCGAGTCGAGCGCGGAGCGGCAGCGCAAGCAGGAGGCCGAGCTCGCGGCCGAGGTCAAGCGGCGGCGCGAGGAGCTCGACAAGGAGGTCCAGGAGCGCCGCAAGACGTCGGTCGACGACGCGGAGAAGCGCAAGCGCACCTCCGTCGACGAGGCCGAGGCACGCAAGCGTTCGTCCGTCGAGGAGGCGGAGAAGCGCGACCGCGAGTCGATCCAGGGCGCCGAGCAGCGCAAGAGGTCGGCAGCCGAGGAGGCCGACAAGCGGGTCACCGAGGCGAAGCAGAAGGCCGAGCAGCTCGTCCGGCTGGCGCAGGAGGACGCCGACCGCGTCCGCTCCGACGCCGAGACCCACGCCGCACGCACCCGCGAGCAGACCGAGCGTGACCTCGCCGATCTCGAGCGCAAGAAGACCGCGGTCAACAGCCAGATGGAGCAGCTGCGCAGCCTCCTCGGCGTGGCCGCCCCGCTCGACTTCTCCGCGACGACCGGTCAGAAGGGTCCCGGCGGCGGGTCGCAGGGCGACAAGCCCGCGGGCGGCGGCCAGTCGCAGGGCGGCCAGTCGCAGGGTGGCCAGTCGCAGGGTGGTCGGTCGCAAGGAGCCCAGGCACAGGGGGCACAGGCGCACGGCGGACAGTCCCAGCAGGGGAGCCAGTCGCCGAGCGGCCAGTCGCACGGCAGCCAGGCGCAGGGCGGCGGAGACCGGGGTCCGTCCGGTGGCGCCGAGGCCCGGTGGCGGGAGCGGCCCGAGCACCACCCCGGCTCGCACCAGAACCGACCCGTCCACCAGGGTTCGCCCGGTGCGCCCGGACAGCACCACTGAGTCGTGAGCACGCCGACCAACGGGGAGTCGGACGACGCCGGTAGCGGCGACCGACCGAGACCGACGACGCCCGACGACCAGACCACTGACGAGCCGACCGCCGGCTCCGACGCTCCCACGCCTGCGCGCGAGCCGTCGGCCGGCGCCGCCGAGACCGCGGCCGCGGTCGCGTCGGCACGGCCCGGGGAGCGCGAGCGGAGCGATCCCCCCGCCGAGAACGAGCCCGCCGCCAGCGCGGGCTCGCGGTTCCCGTTCGGCCGCCCGGGTCGGCCGTTCGGTCAGTCGCCGTTCCTCTTCGGGCTGACCGGCGCGCTCGGCGTCGCCGTGGCCTGGGGACTCGTCCAGGCGGTCATCAGCGTCCGCCAGGTCCTGATCCTGCTGCTCGTGGCGCTCTTCCTCGCGGTCGGCCTCAACCCCGCCGTCGAGTTCCTCCGCCGCCGCAAGATCCCCCGGGTCTGGTGCGTCACCATCGTGTTCGTCGGCGTGCTGATCTTCGTCGCCGGCTTCTTCTCCGCGATCGTCCCCCCGCTGGTGCAGCAGTCCCAGGACCTGTGGGAGAACCGCAACGACTACATCGCCGCCCTGCAGAACAACCCGACGATCAACCGGTGGGACGACCGCTACCAGCTGATCGAACGCGCCCAGGACTACCTGGACCAGCAGGGACAGGGCCTCGGCGAGCGCCTCGCGAGCGGGATCATCGGCGCCGGCAAGGCGATCGCGAGCGGCGTGTTCAACACGTTCAGCGTGCTGATCCTCACGCTGTACTTCCTCGCCTCGCTGCCCAAGATCAAGAAGACCCTCTACCACCTGGCCCCGCGCACCAGGCGCGAGCGCGTCGAGCTGCTGGGCAACGAGATCATCGGCCGGGTCGGCGGCTACGTCTCGGGCGCCGCCACCATCGGTCTCATCGCGGGCGTCACGAGTTACATCTGGCTGCTCGCCTGGCAGGTGCCGTACGCCCTGCCGCTCGCGCTGTGTGTGCTGCTCCTCGACCTGATCCCGATGATCGGCGCCACCATCGGCGCGGTCATCGTCACTCTCGTCGCGTTCACCAGTGGCGTCCCCACCGGCATCGCCACCGCGATCTTCTACGTGGGGTACCAGCAGCTCGAGAACTACCTCATCTACCCGCGGGTGATGAAGCGCGCCGTCGAGCTGCCCGCGGCGATGACCGTGATCGCGGTCCTCATCGGCGGCAGCCTGCTCGGCGTGCTCGGCGCCCTGCTCGCGATCCCGAGCGCGGCGGCACTGCTCCTGCTGTTCCGCGAGGTCGTGATCCCCCGCCTCGAACGCGCCTAGGGTGCTGCGGGCCACTCGGTCGGGAGCGGGAATGCGGCCGGGTTGACGCGTCGGACGATCTCGTCGAGCGCGCGGCGTACGTACGACTCGCCCACCCAGAGGTGCTTGCCGCCCTCGATCGCGACGACCTCGGCCCGCGGCACCCTGGCGAAGCGCCGCCGTGCCTCGTCGGGCCGCAGGTAGTCGTCGAACTCGGGGACGAGCGCGACGAGCGGCCTGCCCGAGCGTGCCCACCGGTCGAGCTCGTCGTCACCGGCACGCTTGAGCGGCGGGGACAGCAGGATCGCGCCCTCGACGAGCGGGTCGTTCGCCCACTTCAGCGCCAGCTCGGTACCGAACGACCAGCCGACCACCCAGACGTGCGGCAGGTCGTGGAACTCGGTGTACTCCAGGGCCGCGGCGACGTCGTACCGCTCGGCGTCCCCACCGTCGAACTCACCGCCACTCGTGCCCTGCTCGCTCGACGTGCCTCGCGTGTTGAACCTCAGCACCGCGAGGTCGGCCATCGCGGGCAGCCGGGCGGCGGCCTTGCGGTAGACGTGGCTGTCCATCATGCCGCCGTGGGTGGGCAGCGGATGGAGGGTGACGAGCGTCGCGACCGGCGCCGCCTGCTCGGGGACGGCGAGCTCACCGACCAGCTCGAGCCCGTCCGCGGTGTGCAGGGTGAGCGGCGTGCGCCGGGCCGGCAGCTCGGTGTCGTATCGGATCTCCGCCACACCCCGACCCTAGTGCGGCGGACGTGAGCGACGTCCCATGGGCCGGGCGGTAGTCGTCGGCACAGTAGGCTGACCGCATGGCACGTTACGAGTACCACTGCCGCACCTGCGGCGACGAGTTCGAGGTGGTCCGCCCGATGGCCGAGTCGGGTGCGGTGACGAGCTGCCCGTGCGGCTCCCCGCGGGCCGACCGCGTGTACTCGAGCCCCGCGGTCACCGGCCGTGCGGCCGCGACGGCGTCCGCTCCCGCCGGTGGCGGTGGCGGCGGTGGTTGCTGCGGCGGCGGGTGCGGCTGCGGCTAGCTCGCTCTAGTCCCTGAACCCTCGTCCGGCCGTCACCAGCTCGACCAGCAGCGGGCTCGGCACGAGGCCGGGCTCGCGCACCTCGTCGTAGATCGCCCACTGCTTGCCCAGCGCCACGCCGAGGCCGACCTCCTCGAGCACCTCGAACGGGCCCTGGGGCAGCGCGCAACCGAGCTTCATCGCCGCGTCGGCGCCGTCGGCGGTGGTGTAGCCGGACTCGACCATGCGGGCCGCGTCGTTGAGGTACGGGAACAGCAGCGCGTCGACCACGAGGCCGGCGCGGTCGGCACTGACGACCGGGGTCCTGCCGGCCGCCAGACACAGGGACGCCGCGGACTCCACGGCGGCGTCTGACGCCTCGACGGTGCGCACGACCTGCACGACGTCGGAGTCGGGCATCGGGACGTTCATGCCGACCACGTCGGACGGACGCCCGGCCGCGACGGCGAGCTCGATGACCGGCACGCCGGACGCCGCGGCGACGACGAGGTCGCAGTCGGCGGCCGTCGAGTCGCGGCGCACCTCGACGCCGGCGGCCTCGAGCATCGCGCCGACGGCCTTCACCTGGGCGCCCGAGCCGACCAGCCCGACCCTGGTGACGTCGTGCGCGACGGACCTCGGCACGGGCGTGCGCGCGTCGTCGACCAGCGCGCCGGAACCCGCCGACTCGTAGGTGTAGAAACCGCGTCCGGCCTTGCGGCCCAGCCGGCCCGCCGTCACCAGCTGGCCGAGCAGCGGCGAGGCGACGTACAGCCGGTCGCCGGTCTGCCGGTACATCGTCGCGAGCACCTCGACCGCGGTGTCGAGACCGATGAGGTCGAGGAGGGCGAGCGGGCCCATCGGGTAGCCGCACGCCACCCGCATGGCGGTGTCGACGTCCTCGCGTGACACGTGGCCGTTCTCGTACATCGTGACCGCGCGGTTGAGGTAGCCGAACAGCAGCGCGTTGGCGATGAAGCCCGCGCGGTCGCCGGCGACGACGGGATGCTTGCCGAGGCGGTGCGCCAGGGCCACGACCGCCGCGACGACCTCCTCGCTCGTGGAGACGGTCTGGACCACCTCGACGAGCCGCTGCACGGGCGCGGGGTTGAAGAAGTGCATGCCGATGACCTGTGCCGGCCGCGCCGTCGCGGTGGCGATCTCGGTGACCGACAGCGAGGACGTGTTCGACGCGAGGATGCCGTCGGCCCCGACGATCTCGTCGAGGCGGCGGAAGATCTCCCGCTTCAGCTCCAGCCGTTCGCTCACGGCCTCGATCACCAGGTCGCAGTCGGCGAGGTCGTCGAACGACGACGAGAACGTCACCCGGTCGAGCAGCGCCTGGCGGCCGTCGGCGGCGAGCTTGCCGCGGCGGACCGCCCGCTCGGTGGAGTGTCGCAGCCGGTCGCGTCCCGCCTCGACGAGGTCGAGGCTGTACTCGACGCCCACGACCTGGAGTCCGCCGCCGGCGAACACCTCGACGATGCCCGCTCCCATGGTGCCGAGGCCGATTACGCCGACCTTGCCGATCTCCGTGCCGGATTCCACCGTCATCTGGCGTCCGTACCCCTTCCGCGCGAGCCCCCCGGGAGTCTCTCAGAGCATGCGCGGGACCGGGTGTGCCGGGTGTTCGGGCGCAGTACTACCGTGACGGACCGTGCGACTCGTCATTGCCCGGTGCTCCGTCGACTACAGCGGCCGCCTCGAGGCCCACCTGCCCTCCGCGCTCCGGCTGCTCATCGTCAAGGCCGACGGCTCGGTGCTCGTGCACTCCGACGGCGGCTCCTACAAACCCCTCAACTGGATGTCGCCGCCGTGCCAGCTGCACGAGCGCGACGGCGAGTGGCAGGTGCTCGGCAAGTCGGGCGAGACGCTCACGATCCGTCTCGAGGAGGTGCTCAAGGACACCTCGTACGAGCTCGGCGTCGACCCCGGCCTGCGCAAGGACGGCGTCGAGACGCACCTGCAGGAGCTGCTCGCCGAGCAGATCGAGAGCCTCGGCCCCGGCTGGCGGCTGGTCCGGCGCGAGTACCCGACCGCCATCGGTCCCGTCGACATCCTGGCCAGGGATGCCGAGGGCGCCGCCGTCGCGGTGGAGATCAAGCGGCGCGGCGAGATCGACGGAGTCGAGCAGCTCACCAGGTACCTCGAGCTGCTCAACCGCGACCCGCTGCTCACTCCGGTCCGCGGGGTCTTCGCCGCGCAGGAGATCAAGCCGCAGGCGCGCGTCCTCGCGATGGACCGCGGCATCACGTGCGTGACGCTCGACTACCAGGCCCTGCGCGGGCTCGACGACCCGTCCCAGCGTCTCTTCTGACCGGTTCGGTCGTCTCCGCGCCGGGAACCGGGGGGTCGCGCTCGGCGGTGCTCACGTGTCGCATAACGTCGGTCACACCACGTCGGGAGGATGGTAGGGCCATGGGGTTCCTGGACAGGGCCAAGGAAGCCGCGAGCCGCGCCAAGTCGCAGGCGCGCGTGGCGCGTGAGCAGGGTCAGCAGCGGATCGAGGACCTGCAGGCGCGCAGGCAGGCCGAGGTGCTGCTCCGCGAGGTAGGACTCGCGGCGCACGAGGAGCATCGCGGCGAGGGCGGTCACGAGGCGGTCGTCCGCGCCCTTGCCAAGCTCGACGAGCACATCCGGACGCATCCGATCGACCTCTCCACTGCGGGTCTGCGTGGCTACGTCCGCACCGCGACCGGCGGCGGCGCCGACGACACCGCCGCCCCCGCCGAGCGCCAGGGCGCCGACCCGGCAGAGAAGTCCCGCGAGGACACCGACTCCGAGAAGGCCGAAGACGGGACGTCCGAGGCGGGCGAGTCCGAGGCGGATCCCGACGGCGAGCCGAAGGCGAAGCAGGAGTCCGACGGATCGGCGGCCGCGAACGACGAGAAGTCGGCGACCTCGCCGTCCAGCACGGCGACGGGTGGCGGCTCGGCCGCGAAGGCGTCCGCCGCCAAGAAGCCCGCGGCCAAGAAGACCACTGCGAAGAAGCCGACGGCGAAGAAGGCCACCAAGAAGGCCGCAGAGAAGACCACCGCTGAGCAGCCCGGCGACCAGGACTCCCAGTCGTAGGGAGTAATCAGTCGTAGGAGTAGAAGCCCTCACCGGACTTGCGGCCGAGCTGACCGGCCTCGACCATCCGGGTCAGCAGCTCGGGCGGGAAGAACTTCGGGTCCGCCGTCTCCTTCCAGACGTTGAGCGTCGCGTGGCGCAGCACGTCGAGGCCGGTGAGGTCAGTCGTCATCAGCGGGCCCATGGCGTGACCGAAGCCGAGCTTGCACGCGGTGTCGATGTCCTCGGCCGAGGCGACACCGGCCTCGTAGAGCTTCACCGCCTCCACGACGAGCGCGCTGATCAGCCGCGTGGTGACGAATCCCCCGATGTCGCGGTTGACCACGATCGCGGTCTTGCCGATCCCCTCGACGTAGTCGCGCGCGCGGGCGAGCGTGTCGTCACTCGTCCGGCGGCCACGGACGAGCTCGCACAGCGCCATCATCGGTACCGGCGAGAAGAAGTGCGTGCCGACGACCGACTCCGGGCGTCCGGTGGCACTCGCGATCTGCGTGACGGGGATGGCGCTGGTGTTGGTCGCGAGCACCGCGTCGTCGCGGCAGATCGCGTCGAGCGCCGCGAACACCTCGCGCTTGACCTCGATCTCCTCGAAGACGGCCTCGACGACGATGTCGGCGTCGGCGGCCGCGTCGAGGTCGGTGCTGACGCTGATCCGGTCGACCGATGCCGCCGCGTCGTCGGCGCTGAGCCTGTCCTTGGCGACGAACCTGTCGAGGCTCGAACGGATGCCGGAGAGCGCGCGGTCGAGCTGCTCCCTGCCGACGTCGCGGAGGACGACCTCGTGACCCGCCTGCGCCGACACCTGGGCGATGCCCGATCCCATCAGGCCGGCTCCGACCACCGCGATCCTCGCCACGTCATCCTCCTCGCTCGACCATGCAAACTCCCCCACCCTAGGTAAGGGACCGGTCAGGGCCGAACCCAGGGCGATACCAGGCATCCCGGCAGTGGTGTGGACACCGCGAGTCGGGTGTTCCCACATGCTGCAGCGTGTGGAACACCCGAATCACGATGTGCAGCGCACCTTCATCGTGGGAAGCCGGCGCTGACCCGCCGAGAGCGCCGGCGGGGCGAGCGTCGTGCTCCCGCTAGGAGCGTGGGTCCGTATTGGCGAATCCGCCGCGCCGCGGCGCTGATGGGGCTGCTGGGCGGTTAGCGTGGCGGGCCGTGTGCCGGCATGAGTGAGGTGGTCGTGCTCGTCGTTGATGCTCAGCGATCAGCGATCA